>CAYQKF010000220.1:0-2348 GCA_964417935.1 uncultured Pirellulales bacterium | reverse complement strand
GCTACCATTGAGTACTCGGCCGACGGGGCCAACTGGACGACATTGGGAACTACTCATGAGTTTGCCCAGGCGTCTGGCGCATCTGATTATGCATACAATACCACTGTTGATTTTAGTGGCGCAGCAGCAAAGTACATCAGGCTCACAGCTAACAGCAACTGGGGAGGCATCCTGGACCAATATGGTCTCAGTGAGGTACAATTCTTATATATACCCGTCTTCGCAATAGAGCCAAGCCCTGATTCAGGTGCAACAGATGTGGACGTGGATGTAACCCTCGGCTTCAGAGCAGGAAGAGAGGCGGCTAAGCACAACGTGTATTTGAGCACCGACGAGCAGGCTGTGATAGATGGTACTGCCCCTGTTAGTACCGTGACTGAGACCAACTACAGTACCTCACTCGATGTAGCCAGCAATTACTACTGGCGGGTCGATGAGGTCAATGACGCCGAGACCACCACAACCTGGCAAGGCGAAATCTGGAACTTCTCGACACAAGAGTATCTTGTTGTGGACGATTTCGAGCTCTACAATGAAATTCCCGACGGGGAAGAAGGCAGCAACCTGGTATATCTGACGTGGATAGACGGATTCGATAATCCGTCAGTAAACGGCTCGACCATGGGTCATACGGTACTATACGAACCCTCAATGGAGAGTGTGATTGTCTATGACGGCAAGCAGTCAGCGCCGCTTTACTATGACAACAGCACTACCAGCTATTCAGAGGCCACAGCGAATGTCGCTAATCTACAGGTAGGCCAGGATTGGACCAAGCATGGCATTAAGGCCTTGACGCTAATGTTCTTTGGCGATCCAACCAATACTGCGCAGCAGATGTACGTAAAGCTCAACGGCTCCAAGGTAACATACGATGGTGATGCCGAAAACATAAGGCGAACGGCGTGGCAGATGTGGTATATTGACCTGGCCTCGCTCGGCGTGAGCCTCAGCAATGTTACTGAGCTAAGCATTGGCTTTGAGCGTAGTGGAGCGGTTGGTGGTCAGGGAGTGGTTTACTTTGACGGTATCAGGCTGTATTCTCATGACCGTCAGTTGATCACGCCAGTTGACCCTGGCACAACTGGTCTGCAAGCGCACTACGAATTTGAAGGCACTACCAACGACAGCGCCGGGGCCAAGCACGGCACTGCAGTGGGCGAACCCACTTTTGTAGCAGGCAAGGTCGGCCAGGCCATTAACTTTGATGGTGTCGACGACTATGTTTTCATCGATGGCTCCTTCCAACCCGCTGTGTATACAATGGCTGTGTGGTTTCGGTCTGGTGGGTCGGGTGACAGAGACATCTTATCGGCCTATGCGCCCGGGATAAAGTTTGGTATTCTGCTGGAGCTCAGGAGCAATGGCGTACTCCGCTATTTGCATCTATATCCATTGGGTGCCAAAGGAGGAGGAAGCAATATTTACACCACCACCACATTTGACGACGGCGCATGGCATCACGCGGCCATAGTCAAGTCGGAGACGGAGATCGTGCTCTACGTTGATGGCGAAAACGCAGGCTCGATGCCCGACAGTAGTGTGTTCGATCCTGCTGATGCCTTTGGGCTGGTCATCGGCGTTCTCGATAATGAGCGAGCACCTGATCGGCTCTTCGTCGGTGCCATGGACGACATTCGCATCTACGACCGGCCATTGTCACAAGGGGAGGCTGCGTGGCTTGGCGGCCGGACTATGTCCTTTGACAAGCCGTTTTGACATGCATGAAGACGGTGTGGTCTATGCCAAACTAGCGAATTCGTGGCTTGATGAGCAGCTGTGGCTGGCAGAGTAGCTGTAATCAGTTTTACGTGGCTATGGTATTGCATCGATTCGGGGCCCATACTGATCAGGTCCGTATGGGTCCCACGCTACTTTTTGGCTTAGGTGGGATAATGGCAAGGATGAAAGGCTGAAATGAAATTTACAGAGAATCGAGTTTGGTATTTTGAAGAATGTGATTATTATGGAAAAATCAACAAGAGGTTTTACGTTAATAGAGCTTTTGGTTGTGATTGCTATTATAGCCCTGCTTATGGCGATATTGATGCCTGCACTTCAGCGAGCGAGGAAACAAGCAGCCGGTAGTGCGTGTTTGGCAAATGTCAAGTCAATTTCTACTGCCTGGTTTATGTACCAGCTCGAAAACGACGGCTTTCTCGTCCGCTCTCAGGTGCTTTCCGGGCAAAATACCTCATGGGTGCAAATACCCCAGGATGAGGCGGGCAATACGACGCCGTCTCAGAGCCTTGCATGTCCTTTGGAAGATAAAATCAGAGGTATTGAAAGGGGGCTGATTTTTCCGTACATGGGCAAAACTTACAAAGCTTTTCATTGCCCCGCCGATC
>CAYQKF010000219.1:0-2591 GCA_964417935.1 uncultured Pirellulales bacterium | reverse complement strand
TATTATACTCATCGACACGCCAGTAGTAAGGCCCGCCGCCCCATTCAACGCCTTCAGATGGAGTGTAAATGGTAACACCCTGTCGGCCTCGGTATATGCCAGTCGTATCTGATTCATTGGCATCGACAACGGCATTTCTATCGGTGCCGAAGTAAACATCATGTTGAGATGCATTATCTCCTGCCGACCAGCTAAGAGGCGTTGCATTTCTGATGTACGGCGTTGAGCCTTGACTCGGCTTCGGACCCCAGGCAAGTAACGGGTCACCTCGCATAACCAGTATGATCTCTGCCTGCGTCAGTGCTTTGTCGTATATGCGTACGTTGTCCATGTGCTGAACAGGAGTGCCGCCGTTATAGCCGGCTGCTTCAGAGTTGCCCCCCAGGAAACCGGAACGGGGGTCACCGCTGCCAAACGTACTTCCTCCGGTCGCGGACGGCTGTGCCTCACCATCGACATAGATGGTCAGTCGTCCGTTGTCGAACACGCCCGTCACATGATGCCACAGCCCATCATCGACGCGAGTGCTGCTGCCGTAATCCACCTGTCCTGAGCTGGTCATCACATCCCAGCCTACCTGGCCTGGGCCACCGCCGCTGCCGTTGATCTCCAGGCGCCAGTAACTATCGCGGTCAAACGAGGCAATATACTGGGTAGCGCTACTACTGGTGCGAATCCAGGCACAGACAGTAACCTCGGTGAGGCCCGTGGTATTGTAAGTGAGATTCTCGATCGCCACATAGCCGCCGGCGAGGTCCAGACCGGCATCACCAAGCACACCGGGGAAGGCCCATTTCGCACGGAAGAGTCTCGCGTGATTGCCGTGCCCGGACCAGTCAACGGCGTTCGTACCCATACCCTCGTCAAACGTCCACCAGGCAATAAGATTCGGGTCAGTAATGGCTATAGCAGGCATGGTTGTGAAGGTCCAAACATCGCCTTTGTACATGGCGATGCCATCGAACTCATCGACCCGCCAGTAGTAAACCTTATCTAATTCAAGCGTGCCAGGGGTAAAGGTTGTATTTGCCTGCGGCAGAGCACTGGCGGCATTGTTCACATCGTCAAAATTATCACCAAAGTACACATGGTGCAATTTTGTGCCGAAACCAGCCATCCAACTAAGCTCCACATCGGGGTCAATAAACTTGACGCCATCAGCCGGATCAGCGTTGTAAGCTTCCTTCGGAGGAACCGTGAAACTCCAGACATCGCCTTTCCACGGACTGTTGGGATCCAGATCATTGACCTCATCGATTCGCCAATAGTAAGTCGTGCCGGAAGCGAGCCCGCCCGGAAAAGGAAATCCGAGAAAGCCGACAACAAGAGACGTCCCGGCCTGGTTGCCTTGGAACGTGCTCTCGGCTCCGGCGTTGACGTCGTCAAAATTATCGCCAAGGTACACGTCGTGAGAGACTGCATCAGATCCCGGTGTCCATGAAAGATTCGCCCATGTGTCTTCATGTGCTAAACCGTTGGCAGGATTGGGCTTGCTTGCCTGGGGGCCGACCGCCAACTTCCTTATCTGGGCCTCCGAAAGTGCGTGGTTGTAGATCCGTATATCGTCAAGGAGTCCATCCCAGATGTTGCCCAAATCCTTATGACAACCGATATAGAAGACCCCCTCAGAGTCTTCCATGCTGTCCTGGCGGGGAGCACCAGCCGGTTCGCCATTGACATATAACTGAACGCTATCGGTAGTTCCTCCTTCTGTTACCACAACAACACTGTGATACCAAGTCCCACCTTCTATGCCGACTCCCGACCCGGTCGGGGCACCGCCGAGAGATGACCGGATCTCGTTGCTTTGATGAACGAAAAGCCACGTCCTGCCCAGCCCCCCGCTGGTATCGTCTCCCTGCTGAAGCACCACCTTGTATTCAGAGGGGATTTCGTTTAGCCTGAACCATGCGGCGATAGAGAAATCACCCTGATTGATAACTCTAAGACTCTCGCTGAAAGGGACCTCAATGTAGTCAGATGAACCGTTGAATTCCAGCGCACCGTCTATCTTCCCGGCCGCCCACTGTGGGTCGCCAACGAATGTACCATCGTTGCTGTTGCCGGATGTGTCATGCGCCACGTTACCAGAACCCTCATTGAATTTCCAGTGAGCCACCATATCGGCAGAAACGCTGCCGACCAGGCCCAGCACCAAAACAAAAGAAACAAAATAAATCATTTTCCTGCACATAATAATCCTCATTTCAAAAATTAAATATAGGTTGGTAGTTGAAATGTAAAAACTTCACTACGAATCGCAAAGTTCTTATTAAAACCTTTGTACTTTACATAATGACTCCTCCTCTATCAAGAAGCTACAAAGTTTCTGTGCCTCAGAGGGCCAGAATCCACAGATACCCGTCCATGCATCCAGGTCCGATCAACCTTATTTGTACCAAATTAGCCACCTCGCCGTCAAGAAAAATTTTGCGCCGAACTGCCCTTGCAGCTATTATTTGTTTCATCTGCATAACTGCTCCATAACCATAACTGCGAAAAAGGCTATTCCGGGATAATCCGGCTTATATTTTTCGTAACCGGTCAGTTATGGGTGGGTTAATTCTGTAGTGCTGCTCGGGCTACAATGG
>CAYQKF010000218.1:0-3485 GCA_964417935.1 uncultured Pirellulales bacterium | reverse complement strand
CTGTTGAGATGTCCCTAAAAGGTGCGGGTCGGAGCCATCAAGGGTATAATAGATTATTGGAGACCAGCCGAGACTTGTAATGGACAGGGTATCACCGGCTGAAATCCCGCCACCCTGTTGGCTAAAGAGTGGCGGAGCAGCAGCAAATTCATTGGCGATTTGGCTGTCCATCCATGTCAGCCGACCCTCAAGCCAGGTCTTCATCCAGTCGATTTCCTCCTGATAAGTCTGAGCAATAAACCAGTTCGGCCAGACATAAGAACCAAGAATAGACCAGCGAGTAAAGTTTCGGACCTGTGCTTCACTCAGCAACCTCGCGAGATTATCAATGCTATGAAGCAACAAATCCTTATCAAAGACATTTTTACGCAGTCCATACCACCGGTCGGCGTAACGCAGGCGGAAATGTGGATCCTCGAACAGGCGTCGCCACCAGGGATATTGGTCGCTACTAAGCTGCCTATTATACCACCCATCTGGTTTCCAGCCCTCAAGGTAATTGGCATTACCGAGCGACAGGTTATAATCCCAGACAGGCCCCATATTCAGCTTGCCGCCTCTGTCCTTGAACATATAGGTACTAAGGCGAAAGCCGTCGATGTTCTTGGTAAGCTCAACAAGAATGTGGTGGTCGATAAACGAATCGACATCGATATACCTGGCATATCCATTGACAGGATCAGTAAAGTTCGGTCCGTTCAGCGCCGACTCGAACTCGTCAAGATAGCTCTTGATCCAATTCTTCTGCGCCTGTGTGATATCAGCCCCATTCGGTTCAACGTAGGCCAAATGTTGACCAGTACTGGTATAGAATGTTTGGTCGCCTGCATCGAGCTTGTCTTTCTTGACAATATAACCGCCGGTGATTTGCAGCTCAGCGTTATCAGATGGTTCAAGTTTTACGATGTCGACGCGATTCGTGCCCTGTTTAATCTTTTCCATCAACACATATACGCCCACATAATTGCTCATCGAGACTCCCCTGCCGTCGGTGTTCAGGAACAACTCGATAAACCGTGTGCGAACGGCATATCTACCAATATCATTGCTCCACTTATAGGCCAGAAAATTGCGCATTAGTGACTTGTCCGAATAGGGGGCTTGGAGGACCCAGTCTGATTCGGCGGGAAAGCCCAGAATAGAAACATCTTTATCCTCATCATATTCGTCCAACGTTTCAAAGTGGTACTGCTTTTTGGCAAAGCCTCTCGAACTCTTACCCCGAATATTAAGCCCGGCTCTACCAATAAAATCGGGCGGGTCGGTTATTCTGGCCCTGCCGCGGGTCGTGGTGTCGATGAAGCCGGCAAAGGTCAACGTCTGCCTCTCTGTCGTTTGGCCGACATTTTCACCAAACGTATCAACGACGGCAATTGGCAGATTAGAACTAAAATCCCGGACGTCCGGCTCAAGAAAGATATAGGCCTGCATCTCGATATTTGAGGGCTTCCAGCCTGGTTTGATTGCGATTGCTCGCAGAAGCGTGGTCTTGCTGATTAAAATAGGAGCGGTATAGACCGTACCCCTCCGGGCTCGCCCAACAAGTTCATACGGCTCTCTGCCATCGAGGGTATAGTATATTACGGTATCTTTGGTTTCGGTGGCGAGTGTAACAGAAAAAGGTCTATCGTAAAAACCATGCTGATGGCTGAATTTCACATCATCGACAAATCCCAGGTACACACTGATATTTTCACCTGCGGGGCTGGGAGCACCGAAGAACTGCCAGCTATCACTGGCATCGGGGTAGCGACCGTATGAGATATCGGTGGTCTGCTCACCAAAGGCAACACTGTCAATCAGAGTACTGCCATCAAAATCGAAAAGGCCGATCTCTTCGCCACCGGCATCAAGTTTGAAACTTGCATGGAGTCCGGCGTCGGCGGTATCATTGTCGGCCCATATCAATAGATAACCACCTGCAGGAATGGTAGTCGCAGCCGGATTGCCTTCAGGAATTCGCCATTTGGTCGGAACGGACAGGTTGTCCGTCAGGTACATACCACCTACATCAATAGCATCGGTGCCGTAGTTATAAAGCTCGATCCAATCATCATACTGGCCCTGGGAGTCCTGGATATAACTACTATTGGACGCCATAAACTCATTGATTACCAGAGGAAGGTGCATGTCCGGAAAATTGACTTCGCAGTTCCCATTTAAGTCACCTACCGGACGTTCGGCCTCCGCATGGCTAACCAAAGACACGGTTAATACGCCTGTTAGAAGCGTATGTATCCATATCAGGGTAAAAAATGAGTTTTTTATGTACCTGAGCGTCTTCTAACCCCTTCCTCACTGATGCTTTTGGGTCCCAACTGCTTCGTTTCGCGAAGCAAAACGGTGGGGGTTTAATCTTTGTAAATTATTAGTCTCGCTTATTTTAACATATAAAGGATAATCAAGTCAATACCTTTGAGTTTAGTCGAAACTGGGAAGTGTCCGGATAACATACGGCCCCTTGTAGCTTTTCTTGGAAGCACAACAAGAGGAGGCTTAATACAACTTTTTTGCGCCGATAAAGTAAAATGGCTTTGAAGCAAGTTCGTGCTTGATTTGCCGTAGAAAGCACTGTATTATTGGTTGGCTCACCTGATGGCAGATATGGTGGCCCGACAGGACAATACCAATTTGGAAAATCATATTTATGAGGAGTCAAACTATGAGTGATTTAAACCGACGAGAGTTTTTGGGGGCAAGTGCAGCAGGAGCAGGAGCAGTGTTATTAGGCACACAGTTAGGTAGTCGTCCTATGATGGCCGGCGAGAGTAGGGAGTGGCCGCCCAGATTGCCCGCTGTAAAAATTTACAAGGTCTATATCGGCAGGACTGGTGGGATTTACTTGTCCAGACCAAAAGAGGAGATAGCTAAGTTTGAAAAATATCTTGCCAAGCTGGAACGCGAACTCGGTGACGTCAAGTTCATAGGCGGCGAGTTGATTCCGCCGGCTGAGGTGGACAAGGTGGTGGCCAAGCTGGGTGATGCCGATGGTGTTTTGCTGTTTCACCTTTCCGGCCATGGTGGAGGCGCACCAAAAGCGGCAATGGACAAAATCATCAATACAGGAATACCCACGGCGGTCTTTTCACAGCCCTTCAGCGGGCACGGGTGGATGTATTTTCCACAGTGGCGAAAGGCCGGCAAGAAGGTTGTTCTATTGCCAACCAGTGACTGGGGCGAGCTTGAGCAGATAGTCAGGCTGATGCGCGTGGCGCCGCACCTGCGGCATACGCGTATCATCGTTGTGCGGGGGCCGCAGGGAACGACTGCGGCCTGTTCTGCTGAGCAGGTCAAGGAACGCCTCGGCGCAGAGCTAATCCCAATCAGCGTTGAGCAAACCATCCAGGCTCACCAGGCCATTGACATCAAGGCCGCCCAGATCGAGGCTAAACGATACTGGATTAGCAAGGCCAAGAAGATTGTCGAGCCCTCCACCGAAGAAATCATCAACTCGGCACGTTTCTACTTAGCGACAAAGGAGCTTA
>CAYQKF010000217.1:0-3498 GCA_964417935.1 uncultured Pirellulales bacterium | reverse complement strand
GCCATCCGACTTCAAAGAGTTCTTGAAGTTACTCAACGCTCATCAAGTTGAGTATTTGCTTATCGGTGGATATGCTGTGAAGGATAGGTCAACGCTGGGAAGCGACCCGAGCGCCACAACGGTGGCATACAGCGTATGGGCGGCAACTTCTTTGTTGCCGTCCATTTATGATTATGCTGGTGCCTATAATGCGGTAAATCCAGTTCTGTATAACTTGTCCTGCCCACGAATCTCCACCGAACCGCAACCATCCGCTGGCCAGAAATCTGAATCCTTTGCATGGAGAGTTCATATAAGAACTACCCACAACCTTTGGTGCGACACTCAAAAATTTCAAAATTCCGGTGGACAAATCGCCCCGTTAGGTCACTATGTTTATAGAGTACGTTAAGACTTGAGGGCCCCGAGTTGACAACGCCAAGTGATAAAACGCTGGTTCAGGCTGTGTTCGCCGGCGACAAAGCAGCCTATGAGAAACTGTACGACCGCTACGCACCGCTGGTTCGGGCTGTCTGCTACGATAAGACCGGCAATCTTGCCGACGCCCAGGACCTTGCACAGGATGTATTTATGCGGGCGTATGAGAAGTTAGAATACTTACGCGAGCCGGAGCTATTTGGAAGATGGATTGTCGGGATTGCCCGATTGCGCTGTAAGGAATGGCAACGCCAAAGGTTACGAAGCCAAAACAAAAATGTCGGGCTTAATGATGCCCAGGCGGTTGCACCTGACTCGCCGGATGATAGTCGGATAGAGCTGCTTCGAGAAATGATTACAACGCTTCCGGAAAAGGAAAGATTGGCTTTGCATACGTTCTATCTCCAGGGCAGCTCGGCCGACAACGCCCACAGGATAATGGGAATGTCAAGGTCAGGATTTTACCGTGTCCTCGAACGGGCACGCAAACGCCTGGAACAGTTATTGATTGCCGAACAGGAGAATATCCGATGAAAACGCCGTTGGATAACGATCTGAATAAAGTGTACGAGTCGTTTAACCAAAATCACAACCATCTCCGCCAAAAGCTTATGGCTTCACTGCCTTACCGTTCCAAACAGCACAAACGAGCAAGGCGAATTCATCAAGCATTGGCGTTTACTGGAGGTACTATTATGAGAAGTAGAATAACAAAGTTAGCCGCTGCGGCGGCGATAATAATAGCTGTGGTTATATCAATAAACTTTTTGGATGAATCTGTCACACCTGCTTATGGAATAGAACAAACGATTGAAGCTTTTAGGGATGTCAACTCGGTTTACGTTGAAGCAACGAATCGAAACGAAAAAGGTATATCCTATAATGTTAGGATGTGGGCCCGGCGAGGTGAAGACGGAAAATTCTTTTTTGGCGACTTTCGGCAAGAAAGTAGCTATGGAGATACAATAGTTGCCAATGAAAGAGAAAACCTCACGTACTGCTACTACCCATCAACCAAGGAAGTTTATATTTATGAAGGATTAACCGAGACGATTGGTAGCTTTTTAGATATAAATTTCTTCTTGTGGCTTCAGAGAGAAATGAAAGATGTAAAGATGGAATATGGTAAGGACGAAGTTACGGGTAAAGAAATAGTTTCTCTTTCATTCAAGGAAACAGAAAAATATCAAAAAAGTGCAAGCAAATGTGGTGTGATTATTTTTGATTTGGAGTCAAAATTACCTTCTCGTATTAAATTATGGGATAATCCTGATTTTGAAGGAGACCCGTTTATAGTGTGGACTTTGATCGTGTACAATCCTAAAGTCCGTGAAGATATTTTCAAATTTGAGATTCCGGAAGATGTTACAATAATAAGAGACTAAAATAGTTCAGCCTTATGGAAGGAGTTCCACGGGTATTCTTAATAGGCCGGGCTGTTCTGGTCCGGCCTTTTTCATGTCTTTTCAGTCAAGAATCCCCTAAAATTACCAAATATTCAATTTTCTTTATACCCAAACAGCCGTCTGAATCGTTATATGAGTGGTGAACGTTCATTGCTCATATATGAGATTGTCTTGACGATAGACAGGTTATCCGTGATGAGGCGCAAACAAGAAAGCAGGGATTCTCTGCATAATATCTATGAACAGTATAAAGATAGTTTACTTATTTTGGCTATCGCTCTTTCACATGATGTTAATATTGCAGAAGATGCCGTTCATGATGTTTTTGTTGCTTTCGCCCAGATACTGGACAGCTTCAAACTCACGGGTGGTCTGAAAGCTTACCTGTCTAAATGCGTTGCTAATCGTGTTCGTGACCTGATGCGGAAGAAGCAAAGCCGGACAAAGGCTGCAAGTTTGCAACAGAATTGCTCGATGTCATTAGATTTGAGAGACCCGGGTCAGCTCATCGTTTGCAACGAAGAACTACAACTGTTAAGTTCAGCATTAGCCAGGCTGCCGTATGAGCAAAGAGAAGTGATTGTGTTACATATACATGGCCAGATGCGGTTCAGGATTATAGCTAAATCCTTGGGCATCTCTGTCAATACGGTTAAGGGTCGATACAGGTATGGAATTCGCAAATTGCGGTCGATCTTAAATAGTGAGATATAAAAATGAGCTCAGCAGAAAAGATAAGAAAATTGTTTGCCAAATCAGACGTTACGGTCAGCTCGAAAATCGATGACAGGATTATCAGTGACGTTTTAACAGCATTCGACAAATCTGAAAAGACAAAATCACTTTCGGCTGAGCACAATATACGGAGAATGATTGTGAAGAGTAGAATAATGAAGTTAGCCGCAGCAGCAGTAATAATAGTAGCTGCCGTGTTGGCAACAAGTCTTTGGGATAGATCAACTCCCACAGCTTATGCAATTGAGCAAACCATCGAGGCAATGCGAGAGATAACTACCATTCACATTTTGGGAACAACGGTTGACGGTGGGCAACTTGACATCTGGGTGACCACAGATCAGGAAACTGGAGAACATGACCATTTCTATTTTGACTCGCCACACAGTACAACAGTGGCAACACCAGGTGAAGCATACATATACGATAAACAGTCAAACACAGTGACTCACCTGATTGGAGGACACGATATACGTTCGGACGTTCGCTTTGGGCGGTTCATAGAAGATATGTCTGAGGTGGCCAAATCTCTTGGCACTGAGATTCGGATTGACTTTGTATATGATACTGGCAGAGCTAAGGAAGTTATCCTGTTGGTGCTAGAGGATGACAGCCATACATTAGAGTCGAAGGTCGATCCGGAAACAAAACTGCCGCTATCTATGAAGATCACAGTTGGCGGTAAACCACAACCTGGACACTATGGACAAAGTTTCGACGAAATCTATTATGATTTGCCTCTCCCGGAAGGAATCTTTGAGTTCGAAATCCCGGATGGAGCAGAAGTGATAGAAAAACAGTACCAATAGCGAGACAGCCCTGTTTGCCAATCAGGCCCTTGGATCTGATACGGGGGATATTTCTTGACCCTTTGCAGGCCGTTTAGCTAACCCAACTTTCGCAGTTAGGCGGTGAAACCACGATTTTTAAAAAATTTTCC
>CAYQKF010000216.1:0-3524 GCA_964417935.1 uncultured Pirellulales bacterium | reverse complement strand
TTTTTATGTGGTGTACGATTCTGAACGTAGCATTGCTGGTTCTCTCGTCGCTGATCTGTCTCTGTGCCGGAGACTGGATCTACAGAATACACAGCAAATGGTTTTCCATTTCCCGAGAAACCTTCAATGTTGCGATATACTCGTTCCTCGGACTATACAAGATATTTATCTTTGTGTTTAATCTTATTCCCTACATTGCTTTGTTGATCGTCGCATAAATTGGTGCGGAAGTCGCTGAGTGATCAAAACTGCTCGTCGCCTTCTTGAGCCTGATATGGCTCTTGACGTATCTGATTCGTCGGACGGTTCAACGCATGCAGGACGTAGCCGGCAAGTACTACCTTCCACGGACCACCACCTTCTAGTCCATATTTATGTAGTAGTGTCGGGTGCTGTTCGGCATAAGGGTATGCGGATATGATTGTCGGCTGTTCAACATTGGGCAGTGCATCTGCATCAATCTGTATCAGTTCGATATTCACCTGGCGGTGGCTATCTAGCACGAAACCCGCGCAACTATACCGACGGTAACGGCGGACACCGGTGTTTGAGTCGTATTCATCTTTCCAAGGTGGGTAAATGACATACTGCTTTGCGGTAGAACTTGGATACTCATCAGCAATTTTCTTGATCCAGGTGGAAATCTTTTTAATCTCATCATTCGTCAGCGGGACACGCCCAGCTACATGCACCTTGATTGCCTTTCCCTGCTCCAGTGGCGGCCGCATATGAACTGCGCTCACCTCACCGCCTGCTTCGACAGATTGGCTCTCCTCGTCAAGCAAACCCACATGTATTACGAAAGGTATCTGACCCTCGGCTCGCTCCCCCACAACATCATAACGTGACAAATTTCTCGGTCCTTGGGTAAGATCAATGGCGGGCATTTGTTCCTCCGCAAACAAGTGAACTGCTTTCACTCGATAATCTGAATCGCTCTTTCGAGCAATTTTTGAGGTTGGTCTGCAACTGGAACAAGATGGTTTGTCCAAATGCTCGCAAGCTCGCGGAGCTCACGAAGTGTTTGTTGAGTGAACCACATCACACCCAATTGTTTAACGGTCTCAACAATCTGTTGTGTTTTACTGCTTGCCATTGCTGCAAGCGTATAAATAGCCAACTGTGCCATAGCAGCATTTTGACTTGAAGTAATGGCATACCGATTCAACAAGAAATTTGCCATTTGATAAACCTCGCCAGCTAAGTCCTGATATTCATCCACCTCCGCCGGGGGCTGGGCCTCAAAGATTCGACCAAGCATCTTTACCGTGACCAGACTCGTCTCGATGGAGTGCCCCGGTTCCAGCAACGGACGCAACCCATCGGTATCATCCGGAGTGAGCATCGACGCGCCCGTACGTATTGCCGACCAGACGGCGGCCTCGTCTTGCGGATCGCCGCTGTCGCGGCATCTCTCGGCAAAACTCAACAGCCAGGGAGCAAGTTGCTTACTCTGATCTACGGTGAAACCGGTGTCCTCGGCAATCAGGATCATCTCCCGAAGGCGCAACATGTCAGCTTCGGCCTCTGGATCCAGGATCGCCGAGGCCAGTTGGTCCAAAGTCCATTGCGAAACATCATCCGTTGCGGTGTCAACGGCTTGACCACCGACTTGTTCCTCATCCGCCTCGGGCCGCGCCGGCTCTTCATCGGCGAAACCTTCATCAAACTCCCGCTCACGAATGCTCAACGTTTCGAGGAGCTGTTTCGCCAAGACAAGTACAGCTTCGCTATGTTTTTTTCTGGAATGGGCATAAGTATAATCGGATTGGCTGTCTTCGTCAGTTCCCACGTGAAGCCCGCGATAAGTGTCTATTTTTGAACCTCGGCTAATTCTGATGATCACCTGATCTTGTGCAAGGTCCTCAATGTGGTGCCAACCCAAAAGAAATGTGTCCTTCCCCAAAAGAAATGCGTCCCTCAAGATTTCAGAGTAGCGAGTTTGTGCTGCGTGGGCTTCAGACATCGCTCGACTCCTTTCGATGGATACGGGTCAACGGCAAATCGGGCAACCCGCCGGGCAGCCATGTTTCGATAGATTGACGCAGGGCCTCAAGCTTTCTCTTCGCCTTTCCCACTTTTTCCGCCAGGTCGGTAACCTGTTGGTTTGTCAGTTCTACTTCGAAGGCCTTTGGTAGGCCGTCCTCACCGGTGGCGACAATATGCAACTGCGTGTAGGGCATCATCCCTTCGACATTTTTTCGGCTCTCGTCGAAAATCGGCCTGAGGTCACAGATCAACTCAACCGTTTCCAGTTGCTGCCCGGTAATATTCATCAGACGCTCAGCCTTCTGGAACCTGGCCAGAGCTGGATAGGGCCGAATCAAGTTCTTCAATATCTGCTTCAGGCGTTCGAGTTTTGCCTGGTCAAAGGGAAAGCCCTTCTCTTTACTCTTCTCATCCAAGGATGTCACCATCCGCTCAACCTGGGATGGACTAATATTTCTAAGGACCCTCCGCACCGCTTTTGTCGTGTTTTGGTCTTTGACAACTCCTTGGATCGTTGCCAGCAGAGCCTTGGGATCAAGGAATCCCTCGGCTTCGGTCAAATGCTTATGAAGCTCGGCGAGCATCTCATCCGACAAACCAATAATTGCCGTCAAGTCATCCAACAGCTCTTCGGGTATGGTTTCAAAAGACAGAAATTGCGTAGATCCTCGAATATACAGGACTGGCTCTGTCATAGTATCCCACCGTTATCTTAGGGTCTTTAGTTAGAATTCGCTTCCTGAGCCACAGTGCAACTCTGTGGATACTGTGTCGCTTCGGCTCAACGGTTCACCTAAGTATACTCATTATCGGCCACTCTTAGCAAGCCTTAATTCAAAAAAAATCGTAACCGTTCACGGGTATTTTGAACGCATTGGGTAACGCACCCAATGTTGAAATACCCAAGTTTTCTTTTATTACACACTATATCTCAAACTGTCCGTAAAGTCAAATTATTTTTTTATTCTTTTTTCACGCGATCGGCCTCGTTCGCCCGATAATAACTGGTACATACTGGGACAGTCACCGTTTTTTTTCTTGACACCACGCTTGATTGGCCCTTTTCAAGCCTCCTACATCAAGCATCCGGCATCGCTTGTCCCCCATAGCTTCAGCGACGGCAGAAGCATCCATCTTTCTATTGCGAAAAAGCTCTTAGTCATTTGACTATCCGCAGTCGACATCGAACATCAGGGATACAGTGCCGAGTCTCGGAGATTTTTAACCGTTTTCTTTTGACTATTGGTTGATAATATGTTATAATACGCTTATGTTAGCTTGTCCCTTAGGGGCCAGCAAGCTAACATAAATCGCCAGCAGGCGAAGGATATCCATATCGGCTCCCGAGTCATTCACATCCCCCACTCCACTCCAACCACCTCCTCAACTCCAACCACCTCCCTCCCATACCACATAAGCACTTCCACCACCCCAAAACCGCAACGTCCGATAATAATATTGCTTTCCTATCCCTCCCAAACTAGCCCAACTTTCGCAGTTAGGCGGTGAAACCACGATTTTTAAAAAATTTTCCC
>CAYQKF010000215.1:0-3564 GCA_964417935.1 uncultured Pirellulales bacterium | reverse complement strand
GGAAAATTTTTTAAAAATCGTGGTTTCACCGCCTAACTGCGAAAGTTGGGCTAGCAACCACACCCCCATATCTTGCTTCGCCTGCCCCCGCGTCTTTCGACGCGAGTCGGGGCGGCGAGCAAGAAGCAATGGGGGCCACCTAAATCTCGGTTTACGGTTGCGGTTCTGGCTCAGGTTGTGTCGGCCGATACAGTCGAATGTCATCAAATAAGACCATACCTGAACCGCCGGCCTGAAGATTGTTCTTATCACCGAAACCGATAGAAATCGTATTGACATTGGCAAGGTTCACACCTGTAAATGCCTGCAAATCGATAGTCCATTCCGTCCACTCATCTATCAACGCCACATCTGGATTATCGTGATAGACAACCGCGCTGCCGTTGAGAGCTACATACATCCGTTCAGCAGCGTTAGACGCATCACCGTTGAACCACAGTGACAATACTCCAACACCTTCTTCTGTCCAGTCACGTGCCGAGACCAACGTCATGGTTGCCTCAGAGTATTTGAAATTGTTCTCGTAATAAAGCGGCATCGATTGACCACCGCCGTGAACAATACTTGTCTCGGCAAAAGGAGGATCAGGATGTCCTGCCAAAGAGCCATTCGTCGGGACTTCCCATCCGTCTATCCACGTACTGAATATCTCGTCGGGGGGATAATCGTTGTAGTCCTCAAAATCGTCCACGGTAAGATAGTCGGCCACTGTAAACCTCCATACAGTGCCTCTGCTGATTGTCGCATCGTTATTATACTCATCGATACGCCAGTAGTAAGGCCCGCCGCCCCATTCAACACCTTCAGATGGAGTGTAAATAGTAACACCCTGTCGGCCTCGATAAACACCGGTCGTATCGGATGCATCGGCATCGGCAACGGCGTCTCTATCAATCCCGAAGTAAACATCGTGCCCAGATGCATTATCTCCCGGCGACCAGCTAAGGGGTGTTGCATCTCTGATGTACTGTATTGAGCCATTAGTCGGATTCGGACTCCAGGCAATTAAGGGGTCGCCTCTCATAACCTGTATGATCTCTTCCTGTGTCAGCGCCCTGTCGTAGATGCGCAGGTCATCCATATCTCCCGCGAGGGGGCTGCCGGTGCCCTGGCTGCCATCGAAGGTCGCGGCGTTGCAGTGGGCGCCCAGTAAGCCGAAGCGAGTGTTGCCTGTGCCAAAGGTCGAGCCTCCGCTGATCGACCGCTCGAACAAGCCATCGATATAGATGATCATGCGTCCGTTGTCGAACACACCACAGACATGGTGCCAGAGCCCGTCGTCAACACGCGTGACGCTGCTGAGGTCGGTTTGTCCTCCGGTACTGGTCATCACATGCCAGCCGACCTGGCCCGGGCCGACGCCGTTGAGGTTGATCCCCAGGCGCCAGTACTGGTCGCGATCAAACGAAGCAATGTACTGCTGGTTCCAGATCTCCGTCCGAATCCAGGTACAGACCGTCACCTCGGTATTGTCCGCGCTGTTATAACTGAGGTTCTGAATCGCCATGTAGGCGCTGCCTTTGAAGTTCAGGGAGGCATCACCGAGCAAACCAGGCGTGGTCCATCCCGGACCAAAGAGCGTCCCGTGATTGCCGTGACCGGACCAGTCGAGAGCGGTAGTACCCATACCTTCATCAAACGTCCACAAGGCGACAAGATTGGGGTCATCAGCTACGGCTATGAGCGGCAAGGTTGTGTAAGTCCAAACATTGCCTTTGTGCGTGGTGGCACCATCAAACTCATCTACCCGCCAATAGTACGTCTTCTCTAATTCGAGTGCGCCGGGGGTATAAGTCGCACCTGTCTGTAGCAGACCACCAGCAGCATTGTTTACATCATCAAAATTATCACCAAAATATATAGTGTGTAACTTTGCGTCGAAACCTGGCTTCCAGCCAAGCGTCACATCTTGAACAACGAATTTGGCCCTATCAGCCGGGTCAGGCCCATAAGCCTCCCTGGATGGGACGAGAAAGCTCCACACATCGCCCCTCCACGGACTCTGGTCATTGGCATCATTGACCTCATCGATTCGCCAATAGTAAGTTGTGCCGGGAACAAGACCGTCCGGATAGGCGAATCCGTGAAAGCCAACAATAAGCTTTGTTGTGGCCTGGTTGCCCTGGAACGTGCTCTCTGTGCCGTCGTTCACGTCGTCGAAGTTATCGCCCAAATACACATCGTGTGAGACCGCAAAATCTCCGGCCTTCCAGGAAAGATTGACCCACGTACTTTCGTAAATGGAACCATCCGGTGGGTCAGGACCTCGCGCAGGAGGGTAGCCCGCCCCCCCCAGCATAGAAGCCTTAATCTCATCCTGTGTGCGCACAATGTCTGAAATACGCACCTCATCAATGATTCCATGGAAACGACCGCCACCATCAGCCTTGTAGCCGAGGTAGAGCTCATTAGTGGTTGGATCGATCGCCGCGTTGATAGTTCCCTCGACGTTGAGTTCCCCATCCACGTAAATCTGCCCTTGCTGGGTGACGCTGTCATATGTCGTTGTGACATGATGCCACTCATTCAGGTGCTCTTCGAAATCGTAGGTCCCTGTCGACGTGAGGCGACCTCCCCAGATGCCCAACCAAAGATTACCGTCGATGTTAACTATCCATTGATAGGCACTGCCTTTGTACACAATCGATCCGCCGTTGATCCAGCCCTTGGGATTGGAAAAAACCTTAATCCAGGCTCCTACTGTGATGTCACCTGTGTCCGGGTGCAGGGTCGGGCTGTCGGCGACGGTGACCTGGGAGTCTTGCCCATTGAACTCCAGAGCTGCACCTCCTGTTTTTGCATCTGTGGTCCACGTTGCATCTTCGACAGTTCCGTGGTTGCCGTATGATGAAGAATCCTCAACAAAGTCCCCGCTGCCTTCATTGATTTTCCAGTACGCCAATGTGTGCTCATCCACGGGCTGAGCAAACACAATACCAGCTTGCATTAGAATAACTGCCATAATTACCTTTTTCATAAGAATGCCTCCTAATTTTATTTAACTAAACACTGAGTTTTTCAGACAATTGTGCCTGTGTAACATATCAATATAGATGCACAAAGATCATTTCATGTCCTCCTTAAAAAAATTTAAAATAATTATGAATTATGTTCCGGCCACACACCGAAAAGCTCGTTGTTCTTAACAAGTATCAAAAAAAACTCGCCTTGACCAAATGGTGCTTCCTTCACAGGATACATTAACATTTTCAACATCATTGCGAGTCCGCCTAACCGCCCAAGGCGGACTCGCAATCTTAGACTTATGCAGCCCCGTATCAACCACGCCCCCATATCTTGCTTCGCAATCCGCAGGATGCCTTGCGGCAGAAGCAATGGGGGGCACCTAAATCCAGACTTACGGTGCCGGTTCCGGTTCTGGCGGTGCCGGCCGATACAACCGAATATCATCAAAAAAGACTACACCTGAACCACCAGCCTGAAGATTATTCTTATCGCCGAAGCCAATAGAAATCGTATTGACGTTGGTTAGGTTCACACCCTGAGCCGCAAACTCCTGCAAGTCGATTCTCCATTCCGTCCAGGTATATATCTGCGCTGCGC
>CAYQKF010000214.1:0-3912 GCA_964417935.1 uncultured Pirellulales bacterium | reverse complement strand
ATTGTAGCCCGAGCAGCACTACAGAATTAACCCACCCATAACTGACCGGTTACCAATATAAAGAAAATTTTTCTCGGTCAGACTGGGAAAAAACAGCACTGTTTTTCGTAGCGTTGGCGGACGAATACCAAGCGGCGACAGAGTGGCTTCTTTGGAAACCAGCCTCGTAGTCCACCATGGCCACTACTTTTGCACACAATCCAACCGTACTCACTTGTTGCCCAGGATAGCTCAGCCTCCTATTTGTTTGGGCAATAAAGTCATTCATTTGCCCATTTTACGGTTTTGCTCTTTGTACCGGTTTTTCAGCAGATTCTAAAGGTTTTTCAGAAGAATGGTATAGTGGCAAAATCGCTCACGATTGGTCATCCGATTGTTCTCCCGGCTTAAACTGCTGCTCATGTTCATCCCAATAATAATGACCTGCGGCCCACAAATCCATTGCCTCAAGCACTTCAAGCATAGTTACGTTGCCGACAGCCCACTGGTCATCATATTCAAGAATTTCAAGCATAGATATCACATAATCATTGTTTAGATCTGCCGGATGGTATATGGCATCTTGTTGACCACTTGATACAACCAGGTCCACCGTTGAGTTCATGTCAACCAATGTTCCACCCGATGGATTCTGGCTGATTACATCTCCTGCCGGCACTGTACTACTATAGGCATTAGTAACTGTCCCAACCGTAAGACCGGCGGAGATGATAGTTGAATAGGCATCCGCTTGAGCCATCCCAACCACATTGGGTACCGTGGCTTTGACATCACTTACTGACGGCCCAGAGAACGTACCGATGCTCGGCAATTGATCGCTGCCACCCTGGCCATCGGTGAAGTAGAAATAGTAGTAATGGCTTCCAACGCTTAGCTTCATCGGTCCGTATCTATAAGTACCATTTGATTCAGAACCGGAGAAGAAACTCATAATATAGCTCGTCCCATCAATATAGACGTTATTGGTGTCTGGCCAATCCCCATCCGCATCATAATAATTCACATACCAGTAGAAATCTGTGTCGGTATTCCCCACTGAAGGAATAACGTGAGCTGCCAAACCATCCCCGGTACAAAGAGACAGTAATATGATTGCTGTACTATGAAATATCAAGTGTTTCAACCATCTGATGTTATTGTTCCCTTTATGACCGGGCTGACCACCATGACGACGAGATGCACCGGATTGTTTGGGGTTAGGAGGCCTAACGGTATCGGAGGATGGCGGCTTGAAAGAGTTGGATGAGTTCTTCGAGAGTTCAGCAATGCGTCGTTTATAGAATTGTTCTCGTATATATGTCAATTCTTATCCTCAGGCTATTTACTATAGCTGTTATCGGACAAACACTGCACTCTGCTTGAAAAAACAGATATATTTTACTTAAATTACATCTTTGGTTAAGTGCCACCGTTAATACCAAATGTAACGGTTTTTCCGTATGTAACGTTTTTTCCCACAAATGTAGTACAAAATTAGAAAAAATTAGAAATCGGTTATTTAATGTTGGGTGCGTTACCCAATACTATCAAAATACCCGTGAACGGATGCCGGCCATCAAAGCCTGTTGACCTAACATCGCTCTTTTGAAGTTTGGCTCCGGTATATTATATATAGTATTCACGAAATCTATATTCCCGGGTACCAGAAGAAAAATCATCTTCCGAAGTTCTCCAAATCCCCAAGTTTTACCTCTTACTTTCAAGGTTTCACGCCTTTGTGCCGGCTTTTCAGCCCATTCAAAAGGTTTTTCAGGATAATGGCATAGTACCAAAATAGCTTATTTACGGTTCTTCTCCAGGCTTAAATTTCCCATCAGACGGATCCCAATAATAACTGCCGGCGGCCCATAAATCTATTCCTTCAAGCACTTCAAGCATGGTGACGTTGCCGACAGCCCACTCATCGATATAGCCGAGGATTTCAAGCATGGATATCACACAATTATTGTCTGTATCTGCTGGATGGTACTCTGCGATGCCTCCTGTGAATTCATATGCACCCATATCCACAATGGGTGACGTGCCTTTGCCGGTGTCGGCGGTGCCCGGATCATCACTGAAGCGCGGTTTACCATCAAGGTCGGTGGTGATACCTATCGGTACAGCGGTATTGTCGCCGGCGTCGATGCAGGGCGAACCGGCCAAAAGCCGCAGGTTGTCGTCTGCCGTGCCAACAGTGTCATCGGGTCCGTCAGCGTCCACAAACAACGGGGCAGTATCTATGTTCCCCTCACCGGCGTAACCATCCAGGACATCACAGTAAGTTACAATCGCATAGCCATTGTTGTTATGAATTTCTGACGGCAGATTGCTCCAGAAGATGCAGTTCGCTACCGTTGGCGAGCAGGACAAGTTGTACATCCCGCCGCCGCCTTCCCAGGCACCGGCCGAGTTTTGTGAAAACATGCAGTTGGTTACCGTCAGCGAGGAGGAGGACCAGTTGAACATCCCGCCGCCGTGGCCCGAGAAGCCGGCTGCTGTGCCCGCCTCGTTGCCGGAAAACGTGCAGTTGGTCAGTGTTGGACTGCTGGAAATCATATTGTGCATCCCGCCGCCGTCCTCGAGGGTCGAATTGCCGGAAAACGTGCAGTTGGTTACCGTCGGCGAGGAGGAGTCCCGGTTATACATCCCGCCGCCGCCATCGCCGGCTGTGTTACCGTAAAATTCGCAGTTGGTCACAGTCGGCGAGGAGGAGGGCCAGTTCGACATCCCGCCGCCGCGGACGGCCTCGTTGCCGGAAAACGAGCAGTTGATCACCGTCGGCGAGGAGGAGCCGTTACACATCCCACCGCCGCCGACGTTGAACTTGGCCGTGTTGTCGGAAAACGTGCAGTTGGTCACCACTGGCGACGAGGAGTCGAAGTTCGCCATTCCGCCGCCACGATCCGTCGAGTTGCCGGAAAATGTGCAGTCGGTCACCGTCGGCGAGGAGGACAAGTTGTACATCCCGCCACCATCGACAGCTGAGTTCTCACTGAACGTGCAATTGACCAGATTTGGACTACAGTCGTAATTGAACAGCCCGCCGCCATAAAGGTCTGCCCAGTTGTCGGTGAAATTGCAGTCGGTCAGTACCGACTCGCTCTCAGCGTCGAGGTGCATCCCGCCGCTATAGAATGACGAGTTCCCGCTGAATGTGCAGTTAGTTACTCTCGGACTGCTGTTGGTGTCGCTGGCCATTCCTCCGCCGCAGTAGCTGGCTGAATTGGCAGTGAAGGTGCAGTTGTTCACCGTCGGGTTGCTGCCAGGTTCGTTAACCATCCCACCTCCATATAGGTGCGGATCTGATCCATTGGCATTGCCGCCGGTGATGGTGAAGCCGTCCAGAACGGCCGTCTCATCGGTTCCGTCGCCAGTAACCACATGGTAGCTGTTCTCGTTTCGGGTGGGTTCGTCCAACAGGTAAGATGGGTCGGAAACCTGGATGTCGTTGTCATTGAGGTCCCCGCTGAGAGTCGTGACGTTCACAGCAATATCTCGCTGGTCACGGCTGGTCTCGCCTCCGGCGAAGCCGCCGTAAATAGCCACGCCATTTTTGAGTTGGAACGTGGCCTCACGATCATCGGGCGTAACAGCGGCCCCTTGGTCAGGTTTGTAAATACCCGCAGCCACCCATATCTCATCACCGCTTGAGGCGGCAGCCAGGGCATCCTGCAGGTGGTTGCAGGCATCGGCCCAGCTCGACCCGTCATTTGTCCCGGTGGCATCCCGGTCAACATATATTGTCGCTGCCAAACCTTCTGAGCTTGCGACCATGCACAAAACAACAAGAATAATCCGAGCATAATTAAAAGTTTTACAGTATCTCTTCATAATAGTGCCCTACCATAGTATCAAAAAAGTTTTTTCTTATTCTTTATTACTACAGCGCAACATAGTTATAGCTCACACGGTACACAAGATTTCAATTGA
>CAYQKF010000213.1:0-4108 GCA_964417935.1 uncultured Pirellulales bacterium | reverse complement strand
TAGTAAAGCTCCAGACGTCGCCTTTATATGTCTCAATGCCATCAAACTCATCGACACGCCAGTAGTAAGTCTTACTCAATTTAAGTGGGCCGGGAGTATAGGTTGTAGCTGCCTGGGGCAGACCCACAATAGCATTATTCACATCGTCAAAATCCTCGCCGAAGTAAACGGTGTGCAATCTCGCACCGAAACCTCCCGTCCAGCTAAGCTCCACATCCGGGTCTACTAACTCGGCACCATCAGCCGGGTTGGGATTGTATGCAGTCTTGGGAGGAATACTAAAGCTCCAGACATTGCCTTTCCATGGACTGTTCGGCTCGGTGTCATTGACCTCATCGATTCTCCAGTAGTAAGTTATCCCTGGAACAAGACCGTCGGGATAAGGAAATCCTAGAAAGCCAACGACTAAAAGCGTTCCGGGTTGGTTGCCGTGGAACGTATCGCCGGTGCCGTCATTAACATCGTCAAAATTATCGCCGATGTACACATCGTGCGAGACCGCGAAATCTCCCGGTCGCCAGCTAAGGCTCGCCCATATATCCGGATATAGGACCCCATCAGCCGGGGCCGGGCCCGAGGCATACGGAAATCCTTCACCTCCTTGCATGATAAACTGAATCTCGGCCTCGGTTAGCGCGTGGTCGTAAATGCGGAATTCGTCGAGTGACCCGTGGAAAGTTCTCTCACTAACACTGGGACGATTACTGTTATACCCGATTTCGACCTGAGCATCAACATCCGGACCTATTGAGAATGGTTTAGGTCCCACTTCATCGACGCCGTTAACATAAAGTGTGAGATCGCTTCCGTCAAACGTCCAGGCCAGGTGAACCCATTCGTTCTTAGGCATAACGGAGAAAGCGACCGACCCGGCAGGTTGATATGAAACACCCACTCTATCAGTATAAGCGGCATCCGTATGGGCTCCCCACAACTCGAACTGGAACATCATAGTATCTGCGCCCCATCCGGCCGATTTGGTAAGAAAATGCTGACTGTCCCCCGTTCCATCCCAAAAGGCCCAGAGGGCAACAGTGAATTGCTCTGTTCCATTTGTAGGGTCGAATATTCCACAGTCAACTCCCATGCACTTGTCTGGGTTGAATGCAAGTGCGCCGCCAAAGCCTTCCGGGCCGGACACCCATTCCGGCGTTCCAAGCAGTGTCCCATGGTGACCATTGCCGGAACTGTCACTGGCGGTGTCGCCGGAACCCTCATTAAACCTCCACCAGCCGACGAGGTCTGCCTTAGCTACGCTCGTCAGAACCATGCCGAGCACCAGAACAAAGGAAAATAAATAAATAAATTTTTTACTCATAATAGTCCTCCTTCAAAAAAAGTTAAAGTAATTATGAATTATGCTTTGGCCACATACCAAAACACCCGTTGTATTCGACAAGCACCAAGCATTACAGCATAGCTTAAGTACGAAGCACGAAATCCTAAATTTGAAACAATATCAAAATTAGAATTTCAAGTGTTCAAAACGTTTAGAATTTTGGATTTTTGTCATTTGAATTTGTTTAGGATTTCGATACGCCTGTAAGAAGCGTATGTATCCATATTTGGATTTTGAATTTAACACTGATTACATTCTATATTTGCCCAAGGTAAGTTTTTACGACTTGATGCTACCTCCTTCCTTCAATCTCTATTCGAAAAACTATTATAAGGATACCACACCTCAGAGGACCAAAGTCCATAGATACCTGCCCATTCGACTTCGCTCAGGGCTAAGGCTAATTCAGGACAGACTTTTTTCCCTCAAGGCTACGGCCAATTCAGAGCAGGATCTATACGAGCACAAGCCTAATCAACTTTATTTATACCAAATTAGCGTGCTTTACGTCAAGAAAGAAAATCATTTTTATAGGCTTTTTGCTCTCGTTTTTGAGAATTATTTTACGGTAAAGAATAAAGAGGAAGAAATTGTTTAATAGATTTCTCGGCTGCATTCACAACTATCCCATATTTCGCATACATCAACATGAGCAGGTTTTTCTGCTTCCTGAGAACAGCCGCATCTGTTGATGATTCTGCTTCGTAGCTTATACGGATCGTCAAGATACACGTCAAGGAGTACAACTTGAAGGTTGCGATGAATGAAGGAATGGGCAGGGGATTCGCTTTCCCGCTCGGGCAAGGCAGTATCAACTGGGACAGGGTGCAGGAGGAATTGAAGAAAATTAGCTACGGGGGCTGGCCGACCGCCCAGGTGACAGGCGGCGACCGCAAGCGCTTAGCTGGGATATCTCAGCAAATGGATAGAGTCCTCGGTTTATGATCGCCCGAGCAAGCTCTCGGATGAGGTGGACAGCAGTTCGAAAATTGCTCCACCTATATCATATTAGAAATTATATTTAACCTGGAAAGCCCAGACGCTGTTATCCTGCTCTAATATGTTATTACCAAAGTCTGTACTTGAATAACCAATACCAATTGTCAGGTTCTCATCAATCACATAGGCTAAGGCCAGATCGAACCAGTCACTTTCACCTTTAATGAGAGTTTTACCTCCAAGATTATACTCGTCCACAAAATTCGGGCTTTGACGATATTCAGTTGCGAAAATAAGACGGTCTGTTAAAAATACAGCGATGCTGCCCTCAAAAGTAGTCCGCCTCTCACCGGCAAATCCAAGAAGTCCGGTGTGGATTGAGTCGCCGTTACGAAGGCCTGCTGATACGATAAATGTCCGAGGCAGCATATCTTCGATTGTCTTACTTGCCATAAGGGTAAACTCAGTGCCAAAACTGCGATCAGCGCCAACAATATCACAAAGCCCATTAAGTTGCCTGTTGATGTCCGATATGTCCTCATTCCACTTAAAATGTGTGCCAAAAGTTACCGTAGGCATCCAGTCAATGCCGAAACCGCCTTCCTCTATAAACTTAGTCCGAATGTTTAAATTGTGCACCTTTACTTCATCGGATGCCATTAACCCGGTAAAATGGTAAATATCATCTATCCAATCATCAACGTCAAAGAGCTCATAGGAGTAACCTAACTCAATATTGCCAAAAATATTCTCAGTTACGGCATAAGCATAACGTCCTATTCCGTCGAGGAAAATCGTACTTTGTGAAATACTTGGTGGCCCAAATATATCACTTTCTTTCGGTGCTTTTGCCAGGTAAGCGAGATTGGTAAGATACAGACCACTACCACCCTCAAAGCTGTGAAGAGGTGTGGTCGGTAGGGACTTAGATGAATCAGCTTCTCTGGCTTCTGCTATGCTGCAAAAAACCATGAGAAGCCCCAATGCAATAAATAATCTTGTTATTTTAGCCATCACCACATCCTCCTCGTGATTTCTTTTCTTGGTAACCGCTGCTGCATAGCTTCCAATGCTTGCTCTACAGCAGCGTTACCCACCCTGATTCGTATATCGGCAAGATATTAGGGCTAATTAACCAACATCTTTTGCGATGCAGAAAATCCTCAAAAAAAGAAAGAAAAGTTGCTTTTTCCGTAATGTCCGATATAATAAATATAAGATTAAGTATATATCCACAAACACAAGCCAAGAAGACACAGTCCGTAAATATTGTGCGTAAGGAGTCAAGCAGAATGAGGATGAAAAAAGTGTTTTATCGTTTTTCAACAATTGTTCTGTTGGGCTGTGTCAGTGGTTGTATTGCCGTACACCTCAATGGCCAATCCCTGGTATCGGCGGTATCGGTTGTATCGGTTAAAAGGAGTCTTCCAAAGACCTATATACCCGGCGAGACAGTCAAAGTCATTTTGGATATCGACGTTTTGCCGGATAAGGCCCCAAATGGTGTAATTGTCCAGGAAAACTTACCTGTCGGCTGGAAGATTCTCTCCGCATCACCCCAAATAGCAAAATTTGACGAGGAAAAAAACGCCACAAGCTGGATTTTTTTTGGGCCCCAGGTCAATGCTGCAGAAATGGACATTACATATTATGTTGTTTCTCCAGAGGATGCTAAAGAGAAGGTTTCTTTCCTGGGCCATTTATTCTACAACGACAACAAACAACCTGTTGATGTAAAGATAAAAGGCGATGAGCTAATAAAACCGGCTGCAAAATAATACTACAGCGCAACATGGGCTCAAGAATTTAGGTTGTCTGTGCCGATAACTC
>CAYQKF010000212.1:0-4162 GCA_964417935.1 uncultured Pirellulales bacterium | reverse complement strand
AATATGATTTTATCGTCGTCTATAACAAGAATATTCTTTTCTCTCATAGAACTTTGAACTCCGTTTTTATATATCCTTTGGAGTTTTGCAAAATTGAGGTTAGGCATACTTTGAAAAGAAAAAATTGTTTTTTTTGATTTTTTCTTTTCAAACAGTAAGTTGTTGCCTAAGAAGAAGTTAGTTCATTATTTAAGAAAACCAAAAAAGCTAAAGCTGATTTTCTTAAATAATATATGCCTAACCTCAATTTTGCAAAACTCCAGTATTCTTTATGAATCACATACTACCGGCAAGTACACAGTAAAAATACTGCCGCCATCAGGGGTGTTTTCGGCAGTTATTTGGCCGTTATAGCTTTCAATTATGTCCCTGCATATTGCCAATCCCAAACCTGTCCCTTTGCCTTTATCTTTTGTCGTGAAGAACGGCTCAAATATAGCTTCTGTATTTTCCGGCGGCAAACCTGTTCCCGTGTCACGGAACTCAGCCACAATGGTATTGTCCGCTGCCAGACGGGTTGAGATTCTTAGTTCTCCGCCGTCCGGCATTGCATCCAGGGCGTTCTTCGTAAGATTACAGAACACCTGAAACAGATTGCCGCTTCTGATTTGTGGTATGCCGGAGGTATAGTTTCGTAATATTCGAATATTCAGAGCTTCTGCTTTTGCGTCCATTGTTTTGATAGCATCTTCAATAATGTGCTCTATTGCAGTATATTCCAGCGGCGTGTAGGTGCTGCGAGAGAATTCCAGCAGCTCGCTTACGATTTGCACCATTCTCATAAGTCCCTTCCGGCATTGGGTGAGGTACTCTTGGGGTTTTTCGAGGTTTTCCTGCTCAACAATTCTTATCGCGAGATTAACGTATCGCAGAATCCCGTCCAGGGGGTCATTTAGCTCATGGGCGACCTTGGAGGCAAGTTTGCCAATAGCAGCCAGTCTTTCAGTACTGGCCGACTGTCTTTGGATATTGACCTTTTCGGTTACGTCTTCAATTATGACAATACCGCCGAGATTATTTGCTTTTTTGGTTTCTTTTAGTGGTGCGCAGACGATTCGCAACAGTTTTGTTTTATCGTTCGATGTATAGCCTACGTCATCAAACCTGCACGTATTTCCTGTTGCGATCGCTGATTTTAATTGTTCTGTCCAACCCAGCCATATCTTGTCATCGGTGCCTTTTGCCAGGGATTTATCGATGTAATCGCCGAATTCGATTAGTTTCGTTGCTTGAGGATTGGCCTCGATAATCTTTAAATCCGAGTCAAAGGCAATAACTCCTATCGGCAATGACCGGACGATTGAGCTGCCAAGCGGCCCGAATTCTGAACGTTCATTTGTGGTATCTGCCTTTGGCTGCTCGCCGTTTTTACTTGAGTTTTTTGATTGTAATTGTGGATGTTCTGGCATAGCTATGATAATAAAACCTATCTCCACTATTGTCAAGGGTGGGCGTTGCAAAAAAACAACGCACGCGTTCCTTTTTTCGGACTGAGAAGATTGCTTGTTTAGCAAGAAACATAACATTTTATAAAATAAGCAGATAAATTAGCCTGTTCCGTGTTAATAGTCAGCTATCAGCGGGTAAAGTTGGTTTCTTACGTTGCTATTTGTCAACGCTACAAGCGGCATTTTTAATAAGTCTGTCGATGTCGGCTGGATAATTCTGTTTAACTTTATACCGAGCAAGCATTTGTAAAAGTTAAAATAGGGTATTCGTCTGCTCTCTGTTTTGGAATGAATTTTGCACTAAACAACATTGCATAACTGTACAAGGTTCAAGGACGAGGCAGGGTGATGCATGGAGGCGTATCATGGATGGTACTGAAAGACGCAAGTATAAGCGGTTGGGGGCAAGGTTTCATATATCCTGCCGTGAAGTTGGTTCCACAACGGAGCAATCTCATACCGGCTGCACTGTGAATGTGGGTCCAGGCGGTTTGTATTTTGAGACCGAAAGCACGACTTTTAAGCCGGGCAGCCTGTTGCAAGTAGAATTGTCAATACTGCCGAAGCGGGGTCTGCTTGAATTTGGCGGCAGGATTTCGGGTTTCGCCAGAGTCCTGAGAACTGATAATATCTTTGAGTCTGCCGGAGTCAAGGATTTAACCCGTGGCAAGTATGGCGTGGCTTTACAATTTTGTCAGTCCCCGAAGCTTTGCACGTAAGGTTTACTTTTCTGGCCAGATGCCTTCAAAACTTCCACAGCCATTGCAGTGCAGTGCTTTGTCCTACAACAGAATAACAGTCCTTGAGATCACTGATATTTGTCTGCCGTTGCAAGTTTGACTAAACGGCACAGGGGAGTATTACATTTAAATGTGTCAATCTTTTGTATTCCTTTTAGAGCATCCGTTACTTTAGAAGCCATTTCCGATTTGGAGGGATAAATCTCCCTGTAAGTTTTGGCTGCTCTCAACATGCGATGACGATAATCTGTTTCCGGTATATTGGGAGTTAGAGCCACGGTAACTATGTTGCTATCGATATTTCTTTCCAGATGTTTAATCGCGGCATCGACTTCTCCGAGACGCAGTTCGCACAATCTGTTTATCCGCCAACCAAGGTTCACTGCATTCTCATCTGCCATTTTAGAGAAAACATGCCGATAGTACAAATACGAGCTGGCCGTAAGGCCGACCAAACATCCAACGGTGAAGACCAGGAAGAATGAGACAGAAAGTCCAAGCTTACCTTTTGATAACTTCATCAGATAATTACTCCTTTCTTAGCTGTAGCTTGCCACCGAAAATTACACATTATCAGCATATCCAGACAAGCCATTATCTACTTCGCCTTGAGGGTTTATGACGACGCTCTACGTGTTTCTCTATGGCATTTAAGGCTTTGCTGCTCATAGGATTGGCTTCAAGAAGGACCTTCGTGTCAAAAAAAGCCCTCGAAGACTTCCACCGCAGGCCCGGTCATATAGACACAATTATCTTCTTGGCACCAATTTAAGTTCAGGTCGCCGCCCGGTAAATGTCCGGTGCATATTCGCTCTGCCCGGCTCGTAAGCACCGTAGCCACAGAAGCGGCACAAGCACCACTGCCACAAGCCATCGTGATTCCGCTGCCTCGCTCCCACGTCCGCATTGTAAATTCTGTTGGCTTATCAATCTGAACGAAATGAACATTGACCCGGTTTGGAAAAAGACTGTGGTTTTCGATAGCGGGTCCAAGTTTCTCAAGTTCGATTAATTCCACATTATCACAGAAAAATATAGCGTGCGGATTACCCATCGATACACAAGTCATTAGCAATTCCTGTCCGAGGATTTCGATGGACTGTTCGATAACTTTTTCCCCGGACAGATTTACAGGTATATCTTTTGGCGTCAGGACCGGTTGGCCCATATTGACACAGACTCTTTGGACCTTGTCCCTATCATCAACCATCAGTCCGACAGTTAAAACGCCATTGCCGGTTTCTATATTCAATAAAGAAGAGCAGTAGAAAGGCTGGCCGGGCAAAGAAAAAGGCCCGATAGCTTCGGCTAATTTGTGTTCGTAGGCGTATTTTGCCACGCACCGGATACCGTTTCCGCACATTTCAGCTTCTGAACCATCGGCGTTGAAGATACGCATCCGCACGTCGGCTGTTTCCGAGGCGGTTATCATAATCAACCCATCAGCGCCGATTCCTCTGTGCCGGTCGCTGACGATTTGAGCTAATTTTGCGGGGTCCTCAATCTTTTCCTCGGAGCAATTAACATAGACATAGTCATTGCCCAGCCCGTGCATTTTTGTAAATCTCATTTTACTTCTCCATACCAAAAAATCCGCTTTAGTATATGTATATCAGAGACAAAAGTCAAAATTATTGCACCCATTGGCGACCTGCGGGCGTGGCTGGATTTTCCGGCAAGCGATTTTAAGTTCATTTGCAATCCGCCTACGGCGGACAAGATTGGGTTTGTTTTGGGTTTGTTTTTTGGGGCCGGAAGACGGTTCATTTTCATAATCCTTTTGTAAAAAAGCGTTTGCGTTCATTTTGGAATCCGCCTACGGCGGACAAGATTGGGTTTGTTTATTCGGACTAAGAAATCATCTTTTTTTCTGTAATCCTCTATAACATATAAGTTTATATTCATTTTGGCTTTTCGGAGATTGGGTTTGATCAGTCCGGCAACTCCTTCGCAAACAACGCAGGCCTGACGGAT
>CAYQKF010000211.1:0-4244 GCA_964417935.1 uncultured Pirellulales bacterium | reverse complement strand
GCAAACGAGACATATTCCGAACACCCTGGAGATTAGCTTTTATCTTTCGCATCTCTCGCTTGAGTCTTGAGGCCTGCTTTTTACTCTCGCTGTCAAGCGTTCCATCCTCGGACATAGCTTCCAGCTGCTCCAGCCTCTGCAGTCGGGAGCGTATCGTTCTGAAGTTTGTGAGCATTCCGCCAAGCCATCGCTGTGAAACATAGTGCATTCCGCACTTCTCGGCAACAGCCTCAACCGCTTTTTGGGCCTGGCGCTTTGTGCCTACAAAAACAGCGTCCTTGCCGGTAGAGACCACCTCAGCAAGAAGTTTTTTGGCAATCAGTAAACCCTTTAAGGTTTTTTTGATATCAATAATATGAATATTGCCGCGTTTTGTAAAAATAAATGGGGCCATTTTCGGATTCCATCGGCTCACGCCGTGCCCAAAATGCACCCCTGCGTTAATCAGTTTCCGGGTCAACTCTTTAGCCACAAAAAACCTCCAAACTATTTACAAAACCAAGGCTCATTTGCTACACAAAAACGGTTAAAAAAGGAAACTAATGTAAATCGTACAGTATGTCAAGAATTTATGCTAAGAATTTTTGCTTGGAGTGTGACTAATTTTTCAGGCACTGAGTACCTGTATTTTGGAGAAAAACTTACCTGCCGTTGTCGTTGTGAGCACCTGACTTGATTCTCAGGGGGTATGCAAAAGGAACGTACAATTAGTTTCTTATGAGCGAGGCGCAGCCGAGTGCGGCAATCTCAAAGGTACGCCGGAGACTGCCACAGCCTTTTTCAAAAACCACGCAATAGACCAGGGCCTAATCGCCGCAGCAACAGTTAATGACTACATGGCTAAAAAGCAAAAACACAAAAGGTGAACCATACGAACCGCATGTTTCTCTTCTGTGCAGGATCGTATAGTAAATTATCAATTAAAAATCGAGTATGCCTGCGGACGAGCCGCTATTTGGGTGGCGTCGGTGCCGATTCTGCCGCCTTTTTCAAGGCCTCTCTCAGTTTCTGTTTCTGTTCACTTGCTGTCTTCTGTATAACTTCTTTTATCTTTTCTTCTCTTAGCTTCTTTAATTCTTCAGTTAAATCAGACTCACGCAGCATAAATTCAATAAAATACTTACCTCCCTCCATAGGGATACTTATCTTGCCGACATAACCTTCACCGGCCCCTCCACCACCTTGTGTTTTTCTGGTAACAGCCGGTCTTTGCAAATGTATTGGCGGACTTTGCGTATGTATTGGTCCTTGTATCTTTATGTAATTACCATAAAAATCGATTGTCTCTATCGCTCCATCTATGGAACTTACTATATTTCGCAGGGCCTGACTGAGCTTTACGTTTTGCATGTTAACGGCTATTCCTTTTTCCAACCACGAAGGGTCGCGCTTGTCTACGAATAGCTTCATACCGGCCCACCCGGCAAGCCTTTGAAGTATCATATCAGCCCTTTCTTCAAAGGAAATGTCAATCACTTGGTCAAACATCGCTTCTCGAAAATCCTCAGCCGAAACAACATGGATCTCCGGAATCTGACCCGGAAAATCCATTCCAGAAATATACCACGTTGTGGCTGATGATTCATAACCGGTAGCGCTCACCTGATTCAATAGCTGGACAACTGTAACTGAGGTCGGCAAGTTATTCACAAATGTCGGCTCATTCGGCTCTGGTTCACGCGCTTTCTTAACAACAACTTGCCGGCGGGTACGGGGATCAAGTACGATATGGATTGCTTCTTTGCCAACAAGCTGACGCAATAGATTGTTCAACTGTGCCTGTACATGAATCGGCGAGATCAGAACATCTTGTCCAACGGCTTGATTTATAGTTCTTTGTAATTCCTCAAGTAAGTAGACCTCTATAGGCCTTGTATATATTCTTTTTAGTAGTTCCAGTTGCTTTGTCGTAGGCTTGCCCAGGATATGCTCCAGTTCCGCCCGGGGATATATCGTGATTTCATTATCACTCACTGCATAACGCATAAAAAACGTATTTAGCATCTCTGTCAAACTATCGGCCAAAGGCCCGCTAAGCAATACCGACAACCTCGTCGCCTCCCCATAGGGGAGCTTCCATACCGCCTCATCCGACAAGACAATTTTCACTTCTGCCGTTTCCCCGATTTTTTTTAGGGCTTCGGCGATAGTAACATCATTTAATTGAATCTTTGCGTCCCTGCTGAGTTTTTCCTGCAACTGCAGCTTGTCAGCCCGCACATAGCCGGCCCCGATACCAATGATGAAAATCGCAATTACCATTTTTCTTAAACTAGTCGCCTTCATTTTTTGTCTCCTTTATCTTAAAAAGTTATCATTTACAATAAACATGCAAAATCATTTTCGTCTTTGCTTATACCATTATCCGCCAGCACCGGTTCCGGCATACGGATTATTATCCACGCCGCCCGGCTGCCATTTTTCTCTTTATCTCCATTGGCATCAATTATCTTAATATCGCATCTCGCTACCTTTCTCTGGCTGCCGCCAAGATCAACCATCACCGCTGCTTTAGCAGAAGCATGTTCAATCTTCACAGAAGCCGAACCTATGCTCTCAATAAACTTAACTTCCGCTCTTCCCCTATTCTCAATTCGTACTGTTGTCGGCGTATCCGTTCTAACCATAACTGCGATAAACACAACCGCCGCAGCCACAGCAATCCCGGCCGCTATCTTAAACACATATCGATGCTTAATTGTAGAGGTTTTACTCTGGTCAGCCTGATTCAGCTTGTCCGATATCGCCGCATGTAATCTATCCCAGTTGACGCCAGCCAATTGTTCGCTCGTATTTCGCTCAAGCAGAAGGTCTATTTTTTCTTTTTCCTTTTTCATTCCAGATATTCTTTCAGTAATACCTTTAATTTTTGCCTTGCCTTGAACACATGCCACCTTACCGCCTCAACCGAACAGCTCATAATCTCGGCAACTTTCTTAGGTGGCAAATCCTCAATTCCAAACATAGCAATCGCCTTGGCTTCTTTTTTCGAGAGCTTTAGCATCGCCCGCCGTATTGCTTCTTTCAATTCTTCGCCGATTTGGCTTTCCACCGGCGAGAGAGCCTTTTTGCTCCCATAGCTCTCGGCAATTTTTATTTTTTCTGCCTTGCGCTTGGCAGCTTTTCGCTGACTGATAGCTGTGTTGGCAATAATCCGAAAAAACCATGCCTCGAACCGCTTCGGCTCCCTTAATTTTTTAATACTCAGATAGGCCTTAACAAAGCCGCTCTGGACAGATTCAGCCGCCTCATCTGCATTACCCAACATTCTGACAGCTACCTGCATCGCCCGCCGCTGATACAATCGCACAAGCTCATCAAACGCACCTCTATCCCCGGCCTGGCTGGCCTTAACCAGTCTCTCAATATCACTCGTGTTCACTTTCAAACTGTCATTCACGAGCACTTCCTCACCCTTATAGACTCGCCAATTCCGCAAACGTTAGTAAATTTTCATAAAAATTTTTATCCACGGGTCTGCTTTTTCATTTTAGAATAGTTTTATCCGGAATATTTCCATCTTTGAAGTGCTTGTCTAACCAGCCGCACTTGACATCGTCCCTGCTGTCGAAATATTTCACATAGGGTTTTATGTCAAGAACGGGCGTCCCATCCAGCATATCCACTTGGCTGAAATAGACCTTATTTGCTTCTATTCTTTCGATTTTTACAATAGAAAGCCCTATATGATTTGGGCGATGTGGACTCCTTATCGCAAATATGCCGTGCTTATTTACCTCAAGAAATGGCTGGCCCTCAATATCTTCCCTCAGCGATTTGTGGAAATAGTACAGGATTATCGCATGGCTGAATTTATCAAGGTCTTTGAGGCCAACGCTATACTTGTCGTATAATTCAACGTATGCCTCCACCTCATTGTTAAAGATCCCCTGGATGGGTATATCCGTGCCTTTTGTATAAGGTGAACGAATTATTCCTATGGGATATATTGTTATTTGTTGCATATTTTCACCCCTAAAATATCCTGCTAATATTTGACAATTTCCCTTTTCTTTAGTATTATTCCGGCTTTCACAATTTTTGGCAATCTTAATATGAATTTGAGCCAAAGTCGAATACGAGATACAAGTATGCAAATTAAGCCGTTCAAAGCATTCAGGTTTGATGAGACAGTAGTTGGCGATGTGGGCAATTGTATGGCTCCTCCTTACGATGTTATCAGCGACGCCCAGCAGGAACAGCTCTATAAAAAGAGCAAACATAATATCGTGCGCATTATCAAA
>CAYQKF010000210.1:0-4768 GCA_964417935.1 uncultured Pirellulales bacterium | reverse complement strand
TGACGTCACCCGTGCAAGTGGCGGTATAGCAGTACCAGATATTTGGGCTGGTCATAAAGTGGCCGGGACCATCGAATGTTGCGCATGTAGTGTCGAACGCCAGGTTTGTTACGTTGCCGACCGGTTTTGCATTATAGCAGTTGTCGTTGGATGGCTGGCAGGGACCCGGACCAGGCTCTTCTCCCTCGCAGCGGATACTCATCAGCCCATCACCGGTACTGGAGCCGTATCCTCCAACCTCGATCAGGTACATTTCGCCGGCGGTCGTGGCGAACGTAACCCTGGACTGCTGAGCACAGGCATCGTCGTTGGATGCTATCATGTCATTCAATGTCGGATAGCAGCTGCATCCCTCTCCGGTATAGACAGCGAGCTTGGTATCGTAGCTGCTGCCACACAGGTCTATGGTGACGTCACCCGTGCAAGTGGCGGTATAGCAGTACCAGATATTTGGGCTGGTCATGAAGTGGCCGGGGCCGTCAAACGTTGCCGATGTGGTATCGAATGCCAGATTCGTTACGTTACCAACCGACTGTGCATTCGAACAGTTATCATTAGCCGGGGAGCCCCCGGCCAGACGCGCGGTGCCGAGCAGGAATGTCAGTACACAAACCAATAACAGCTTTGCCCGCACCTGTGCTGCCCGCACAGAAAACGCGGGTACAGGTGATTTAAATCTTTTCATAGCTTGAGTCCTCCCGAAAAAGATAAATATTTGTTAATTTTGAAACGTTTTTTTCTGGACATCATCGCACAAACTAAGACTATAATTGAGTGCCACCATAGCTGCCAAATGTAACGCTTTTTCCGCTTACATTTAATAGGGAGGGAAAAGGCTTAAAATGAAAGGGATAAAATGGGTGATTTTGACAAGGCACGAGCTCTATTGCGTGAGTTCAAAGGTGATTCATATTTGTTTGGTACAGGTGTACTTTCAAGTGTTGGCAAGGTGGTTGCTGCTGCCGGGGATAGAGCGGCATTAGTACGTGGCACATTTGGTGGCAGTGACTACTTTGTGCGGGTCATAAAACAATCGCTCTCTGAGTCGAAGGTCGAGCTTGTGGGCGAAATCAAGGGGGCAAGACCGAATTGTCCGCGAGAGGACTTGTTTCGCATTACAGAGAAGCTAAAGAGCGCCGATGCGACCGTAGTGATTAGCTTCGGTGGCGGCAGTACGATTGATGCAACCAAAGCCGCCGAGGTTCTTCGCACCTTAGGTGGAGAAATTGATGATTATTTTGGAACAGGGCTGGTCCGTAAACATCTTACGAAAAGCGGCAGGACTCTCACACCACACGTTGCTATTCAAACAGCCGCAAGCTCCGCTGCCCATCTGACTAAGTACTCGAACATCACAGATATTTCAACAGGTCAAAAAAAGCTGATTGTCGATGAGGCAATTGTTCCTTCCTATCCTGTCTTTGACTATGAAGTGACCTACGATGCACCGAAAAACCTGACTGTTGATGGTGCGCTGGATGGCGTTGCCCACGCCCTTGAGGTTCTGTTTGGTGCTGTTGGTAAGCCCCGCACCAATTGGGCCTTAGCGGGAGCCATCCATGACGAACGCAGATGGCGCTCTTTTTCCACAGGACAATTGGTGCGGGGCAAAATGGAAGAAGTAGCGGGCACTTGTATCGCTCTGGTGGTCAAATACTTACCAAGAGTTATCGAGAATCCGAAAGATAAAGAAGCTCGGCAAGCACTCTGCTTAGCTACGGATCTGGGCGGATATTCCATTATGATAGGCGGAACCAATGGTGGTCACCTGACCAGTTTCTCCCTTGTGGATATACTTACCCACGGCCGGGCTTGTGCCATCATGAATCCTTACTACACTGTCTTCTTTGCTCCAGCCATTCAAGGGCCACTAAGGCTTGTTGGCAAAATCTATCAAGAGGCAGGATTGACAGAAGCCGACCTGGAAAATCTACAAGGCAGAGAGTTAGGTATTGCTGTTGCTGAAGCAATGTTTGAATTGGCTCGAAGAATTGGCTTTCCCACACGGCTTAGTGAAGTTGAAGGATTCAGCCAGGGGCATATAGACCGTGCGTTGACGGCCGCGAAGAATCCGCAGCTTAAAATGAAATTGCAGAATATGCCTGTGCCGCTGGCCGCAGAAATGGTGGACGAGTACATGAGGCCGATATTGGAGGCCGCACGAGATGGAAACCTTACGATGATTAAGAATGTGGAGTAGGATGGAGTCATGAAGATACAACTGGCGTATGGAAAGAAAGCCTTAGGCGTCCGCCTGCCGGATGATTTGAATGTGGAGGTTGTAGAGCCTAAGTATGTTCCTGGCCTTGGCGACCAAGCTAAGGCAGTGCGGGATGTATTGCGTCAGCCCATAGCCACAGAGCCTTTGAAAGAATTAGTAAAATCCTCCGACAAAGTTGGCATTGTCTTCAATGATATCACACGCCCAACTCCTTACCGGATTATTTTGCCTATCTTGTTAGATGAGCTCAATCATTTGCCCGACGACCAGATAGTTCTGTTGAATGCAACCGGAACCCACAGATCCAATACGAAAGAGGAACTTCGAGCGATGCTGGGTGATGGAATAGTAGGCAGATATCGAATTGTCCAGAATGATGCACAAGACCCAGATTCACACGTGCTGGTGGGAACCACCAGGACCGGAAATGACATTTGGATTCACAGAGAGTACGTCGAATGCGACATGCGAATTCTCACGGGATTTATAGAGCCGCATTTTTTCGCTGGGTTTTCAGGCGGCGGTAAAGCCTGTATGCCGGGCCTTGCCCTTTTGGAAACGGTGCTCAGGAACCATAGTGCAAAGAATTTAGACAATCCCATGGCAAGCTGGGGTATCACGCACGGCAATCCGGTCTGGGAAGATATTTGCGAAGCGGTATCAATGGCACCGCCGTCCTTTTTGCTTAACGTAACACTTAACAAAGACAAACAAATCACCATGGTGTTTGCAGGGGACCTCGAGGAATCACACGAACAGGGCTGCACCTTCGTGAAGGAAAATGCAATGATTCCAGTAAAAGAGCCTTATGACATTGTAATCACCAGCAATTCAGGATACCCACTTGACCTTAACCTCTACCAAACAATTCCTTACATTTATGAAAACAGGTGCTGATAATGAATATCGTCGTATTAGATGGCTATACACTAAACCCGGGAGATTTAACATGGAAAGACTTATCCGCCCGTGGCGGACTGGGTCAGTGCACAGTTTATGACCGTACACCCCCCGAAGAAGTCGTGCCGCGTGCTAAAAATGCTGAAATCGTGCTAACGAACAAAACCGTATTATCCTCTAAGGTAATTAAACAACTTCCAAAACTAAAATATATCGGAGTGCTGGCTACCGGTTATAACATAGTAGATATTGAAGCGGCCCGTGATTTAGGCATCCCAGTGACTAACGTTCCAGCCTACGGTACAAGGTCAGTGGCGCAAATGGTCTTTGCTCATCTTCTGAATCTCACTCAACACGCTGCTCACCACGCAGAAACAGTAAGGTCTGGACGGTGGACTTCCAATCCTGATTTTTGTTATTGGGATATGCCTTTGACCGAATTGGGGGGACTGACTATGGGGATAATTGGCTTTGGAAGAATCGGCCAAGCTACCGCAAAGCTGGCTCTGGCTTTCGGCATGAAAGTCCTTGCTTATGATATTGTCACACCATCAAGTAAACCGGCTCGTACTTCGCAGCGAAGCGCTGCTTCGCAGAGTAGTAAAGGATGTCAATTCGTAGAGCTGGATGACATTTTTTGTCTCAGTGACGTTATCAGTCTGCATTGCCCGCTGACGCCTCAGACAAAGAAGATCATCAACAAGGAGCATTTGGAACTGATGAAAAAGACTGCTTTTCTCATCAATACGAGTCGCGGGCCATTAGTAGATGAGCAAGCTTTAGCGCAAGCACTGAATAATGAGAGGATTGCTGGTGCTGGTCTGGATGTGCTGTCCGAGGAGCCCCCTAATGAGAATACTCCGCTTTTGAAAGCCAGGAATTGCTACATCACTCCGCACATTGCCTGGGCTACCCATTCAGCACGCCAGAGACTGCTCCGAGTGGTCGTTGATAACGTGGCCTCATTCCTTGCGGGCAAGCCACAGAACGTGGTCAATGGAGTAAACCAACAGCTTGACTGATGAATAAGACTGATTTTAATAATAACTTCTGCAAAATCGAGGTTAGACATACTTTGGAAAGAAATAATTGTCTTTTAATTTTTTTTCCAAACAGTACGTTGTTGTATAATAGACCGTTAGTTGATTATTCAAGAAAATCGAAAGCCTGATTTTCTTAAATAATATATGCCTAACCTCAATTTTGCATAACTCTTTTGTTTTATGAGCATAACTGCTATACCCGTACTCGTGTTACTCGTGAAACGGGTACGAGTAGCCGGGAGTTTTGGGCCAGTGAATTACGTAGTCCTGGGAGCCTATCTAACAGTATTGGTTGCCATGGGTTTCTACTTTGCCAAGCGGGGAAGATCAACCGATGATTTCTTGGCAGTTGTCCTGATAGGTGGAGCATTTGTCGCGCTGGGGATTATCATAGGGGATTTGGACGGAGGTTTTAGCGAACTTGTCTCTGTTGCCATCGAGAACCGAAAGTTCAATCTTGCGCATCTAAATTGGGACTGGACTTCAGATGCTCTAATCGTAGTTATCCTCGGGGCCATCTTCACTAATTCCCTGGTGCCGTACACGACCGACCAGGCGGTCATCCAGCGTTACCTGACTACGCCGGATGAGAGGCAGGCAGCCA
>CAYQKF010000209.1:0-4774 GCA_964417935.1 uncultured Pirellulales bacterium | reverse complement strand
GAACTTGTTTAATTTCAACGATTTATGTAAACTCCCTGAATAACGATTAAGGATTAATTCTATAGGAATATTCGGGAGGAAGCAACCTTGAAAATCCTTGCCAAGCTCATCTTTGAGTTTCTAAGGCTCATATTCAGGAGCAAACAAGACATAGTTCTTGAAAACCTTGCTCTCCGCCAGCAATTGGCTGTTCAGCAACGCAGCATAAAAAGGCCGAAGATCAAAAACACCGACCGCATTTTCTTGGTCTGGCTATCAAGAATCTGGAACGATTGGGAACTTATAAAACTTATCCGAAGAATGCAAAAAGAAAACCCAACATGGTCGCCTCAACGTATCCAGGGTGAACTTGGAAAATTGGGGCTTACTGTTTGTGAAAATACTGTTGCCAAGTATATGCGAAAACCAAAATCAGATGATGGAAAGCGACAGCGATGGATGACTTTTTTGCACAACCACATAAAACATATCGTCGGGATTGATTTCCTGGTTGTTCGCACGATCTTCTTTATGTCAATCCATGTATTTGTAGCAATATCGCATGATAGACGCAAAAATTTGCACTTTGCGGTTTCTTCAAGACCACATTCTCAATGGGCAATTCAGCAGCTTCGCGAAACTTTTGCCTTCGATGAAACCACAAAATATGTCATCAGAGATAATGACAAAATCTTTAGTGAAGACTTCAAACTGCACGTAAGGAACTTTGGGCTAAAAGACAAACCTACAGCATACAGAAGTCCATGGCAAAATCCTATTTGCGAAAGAGTGATTGGTACACTTCGCCGGGAATGTCTTGACCATATGATTATTCTCAATGAAAAGCATTTGCATGATGTTCTGTACGAATACATCTTTGAATATTACAATGTCAGCAGAACTCATATGTCGCTCGATAAGGACTCGCCTGTACACAGACCTGTTCAGAAAGATGGCAAGATCGTTAGCAAGCCAATTCTTGGTGGACTCCATCATGTATACAGTCGAGTCGCTTAAGCTGAAAATCTAAAGCAAAATAATTGGGCTGATTGCAAAGCAAGGTGGAAAAGATCTACACCGATTTAGAAAATTTACCAAAGTTAATATTTCGATAAAGATTATCAGTCACTAAACTTTCAATATACAGTTTTCAATGAGCAAGATTTCAAGAACGAAAACCAAAATTCAAGATTTTTAGCCGAATATTAATTTTTGAACAGGACAACCAGCTTACATTTCGGATTCTTGAATCTGCAGATGAGCACTTCTATGCGTGGGAACGTTACAGCTATCAGACTTTGTCTGACTGTTCAGGATTTTATTTCTTAGGAATCGGCTCCAGATAAACGTTGCGAAACTCGATAGGGCTTCCTTCACTTTGCAGACAGATTGGGCCGTGCGAAGGATTGGCATCGGCACCCTTATTTTGAAGCAGGCCATTGACGAAAAGCGTAACCGTCCTGCTGTCGCAGATAATGTCATAAGAGTTCCACTCTCCGACAGGTTTTTCGTTCGAGGGATGCTTCTTCTTGGCGTTGGCAGACTTGTTTGGTCCAATCTGCTGACCATCAACCTTGATCGTTGAGTAGCTTAGCAACCAGAAATCGCCAGCGTTCTCGTGCATCAGTTGTGCCTCCACACACTTGGGCCAGACACTATCGATGCCTGTGCGGTGCAACAGCACACCGCTGTTCGTCGGCTCGTCCGGCCAGCGCCATTCGAGGTGCAGCTTGTAGTTGGCGTAGCTTTCAACCGTGCGGATATAGCCATTGGGTTTGCCCTGGCAGAGAATAACACCGTTACTAACCGACCAGACCTTGTCAACTGTCCACTCCTTCTCGGCGTCGGCTTTGTCATTGGGAGTGAAGCGAACCCAGCCGTCGAGGTCCTTGCCGTTGAACAGGACGGTTTTCTTGATGGGTCTGACCGGCCAGGGCTTGTCTGTCGCGGGCTCGATGTAGATGTTTCTAAATTCGATCGGGGCACCTTCGCTCTGGAGGCATATCTTTCCTTCCTTCACCGAGCAGTCGGTGGCCTCGTTCATGAGCTTGCCATTCACATACGGGCGAACAGTCCCGCCGACACACCATACCTCGTAAACGTTCCACCGCCCGGGTTCTTTCTCATTGTGCTCGCCATACTTGATAACCCGTCTGCCCCTGACCCGATGCCCACCAGCCTTGTGCTCATTGAACTCCAGGCCGCCAATCTCCCAAAAATCACCCTGGTTGTGATACCCACCCTGGCACTCAAGGCTCTTGGGCCATACGCGGTCTTCGCCGACCATGTGAACAAGAACTCCATTGTTCCCAGGCCGACCCGACCAACGATACTCGAAGTGAAGCTTGTAGTTCTTGTATGCCTCGACTGTACGGATGTAGCCGGCCGGCTTACCCACACAGGCGAGAACACTGTTCGGCTTTATCATCCAGGTTTCATCCACGTTGCCCTGACCTTTTCTTAGATACCGAAACCAGCCGTCAAAGCTCTTGCCGTCGAAAAGCACGACTTTTTCCCTTGGCTCGATCGCCTCCCCGGCACTACATAATATTGGGGGAGATGACAGTACAATGGCCCACGTTACAGCTAACAGTAATACAATGCGGTTCATTTTTTGCTCCTTTCCGTGTGATTTCTTTGTTAATCTCAATTATTATCCTTTATCTTCTTTTTGTTTCTTTCGCATTTATTGTCTATCTTACTGGTCTTTGCAAAACAAATGAAACAAAAAATTTATAGAAGAGGCAGACTTTACCCACAAGACCGCCCCAACAAGCCTTCGACGAACTCAGGCCAGGGTTTGAGGGTGCCACCCTGCATTCCGTTAATAACGCAAAGCTCAATAAATCCGGACCTTGAGGATACGTGCAATCAAAAGGACAATCTTCAGAGAGTTATTCCCCAGCCAGTTGTCCGCATAAAAATATTAGCCAGGGCTTTTGATACGCGTATCAAAAGCCCTGGTATGCAAAAGTCGATAGTGATCTCAGTCAATCGACCTTGAACCACTCTTCAGTCAGTGAATTGTCCTTCAGCCAGTTTTCCTCCAGCAATGCCATATCAGCTTCATCGACCCGGCAGTCCCCATTGAGATCCCCTACCAAGGGCACATAGTCCGGTAGTGACTGGGCTGCCTGGCAACTGTCATTATATACGTTGATCGTGACCGTGTCAGAACCGGTGTATTCACCATCAAAGGCCTCCAGTTGCAGGACATACTCGCCCAGGGCTGTCAGTGTAATGCTCGTATCCTCGGCAGTCGCTGTCTCTATAACAGCATTGCCTTCATTGGGCTCACTGACCACGGTCAACTGCACAGTATAAGCGTCATCATCGGTAATGGTTGCGTCCAGATTGCCGGTCCTGACAACACCGTCGACCAGCCATGTAACTATATCGGCGCCGGCGTCCACTTCGGGAGCCCGATTATCTGCCAGGAAGCTAAAAATAGTCCCAAAAATCGGATCATTGGGATCGCCTACATAGGTATCGACCGCCCAATAGTACCATGTCTTTGGTTGAGTTTGCACAACTGCGGAAGTTACGTTCTGCTTGTTCACAACCTGGATGGATGCCGGATCGGTAAACATTAGCAGCGCTTGAAGGTCGTCGGTGAAGTAAACATCGACCTGAACCGGCTGGCCGGGCACAGACGGCTCAGGCAAAGTCCAGCTTAGCTCGACCGCGCCGGATCCCACGGTACTATTGTCGGCCGGATACGGATTGAAGTTGTGGAGCGCACCCAATGTGGTCCTACCTGCATTTGTAACGTCATAATCCAGGTTCAGCGTGCCGTTGCCTTCATAGGCGGTAATCCAACCGTTGTCGATGTATCCCTGGACCAACGAGAGCTCATCGCCGTTTATTATCAGCGTACCGGCTCTGACGTCCATCGTGCCGACACAACCCTCGTCCTTTCTCATCTCAAATTTGCCGGCGGTAATAATTCCACCATACAGATTCACGTGACTTGTAGCTGTAGCCTTATTTCCAATTCTGAAATTGCCGGCGAGTGTAATAGTTCCACCGATCATGTTGAGGGTGGCCGAACCAGTTTCCCCCATATCTGATCCACCACCAATAGTTATGGTGCCACTAATCATATTGACTATGCCGTCCCAACCCTCATTGCAGCCCACTTGAAACCAGCTGGATGTCGTAAGGGTTCCGCCGTCCACTGTCAGGGCACCGTCACCCCCATGCCCAATCCGTACCTTGTAAGCCACGGCGCCTTCGTTCGCGATAGTCGGGCCGGGTAGCATCTTGATTTGGGCGTTGTCGGCAGAGGTGGGCAGTGTACCGTTTTCCCAGTTTGTTGGCGTGCTCCAGAGGTGGTCGGGACCAGCATCGGTCCAGTTCACGTCAGCAGCTTGAACATTACTTACCAGAGACAGCACCAGAACAAAAGAAGCCAAACAAATCATTTTTCCAAACATACTAAACATAACAATTCTCCTGACAAAAAAGTTAACATAAACCTGCCTTGGCTACATACCAAAGCAGAAGTTTACCCGCCTATGGCGGGACAGAATGCAGAACAATTTTCAATTCTGACTTCTCAATTCTCAATTCTTTTTGATTCTACCTCCTTCCTGCACAAGCCCAACATGAGTGGTTAATTGAAATGTAGAAATCTTCACTCCAGAACACAAAGTTGTTATTAAAATTTTGCTCTTTGTTCATCACCTATTCTATATTTACCAAATTAGCTGCTTCCCGTCAAGGATAATCTCCCTCAAACTGTAACCGGTCAGTTATGGGTGGGAAAGGGTGGATTATGACGAGTCAAACTTGA
>CAYQKF010000208.1:0-4888 GCA_964417935.1 uncultured Pirellulales bacterium | reverse complement strand
GCACTATCAAAAGTACCGATTTCAATGCTTAACTGCGAAAGTTGGGTTAGTGAGGAGTGAGCTAAAGTGAGCTAAAGTGAACTAAAGTGCCTAAAGTGAGCTAAAGCTGGATGCTTGATACTGGATACTCGATTCTCGATGTCGCAGCGCAGCCCGGCAAGCCATCGGGCCTGGGCCGCGCGGCCCTACGGGGCGGATTCAAAGTTTTAACTGGCAATGGCTGGATACTTGCCTGATAACGTATGCGTGTTTGCCAACTTCGGGCATTCAGTTCTTTTTGTTGTGTCTCTACACAGTGTTTGGCATCCGTTTGCTTCTTGAACCTCAAAAATCGGTAAACGTCCCCAATAAAATCAGGACAATGCTTATTTTTGCATGATGTAACCTTACAATTCCACTATGTAACGTTACAATGCCTCAATGTAAGGCTGCAATATCGCAATGTAAGCCCGCAATGCCACATTGTAAACTCACAAAGCCACGATGTAACGCTACAATTGGATGATGTAAAGCTGCAATTTGACGATACAACGTTACAATGTCGTGATGTAACCCAAAAACCCAACTTTCTGCCTTTTCTGCCACAGAGGCCACAGAGAAAATTTAACCATTCAGTTGTTTAACCATTAAATTATATTCTTTTTGCATTTCTGCTGAATCCCAACCATAAAAGTCTCTTATCATGCGATTTATATCACATGACATAGAAAGCAAATAAAGCTTTAATTCCCGTATATCTTCATTCACATCACAGCTACAAACATAAGCCTTTCCTGTATTTATTACCATTTTCCGAATGAAATCCATGTCTGGGTGAATGGCTTGATTAAATCTTTGGTATAGCCTTGGATAGATTCTCAGAATGTCTTCAGGGGATTCCTGAAAATATTCAGTTTCAGAAAGTTCCTTTAAAATTCGCCATACGTCTGGTATACATTTCACTTTTTGCCTTTTATATTTTTCTATCTCACCGTCTGCTTCTTTTTTGGCTTTACAGATTTCTGATTTTCTGTCTTTGAAGGCTTCTGGTTTCGAACTTTCTTCTATTACTTCTAATTCTTTTTTCAAAAGTTTCTTCTTTTCTATTAGTCTCTTATAGTCCCATCGCTTAAATCTGTCATAAACTTCATCTTTATGATTTTTCTGGGGGTTTGGGTCGTTTTTCAGACACCAACAGAGTTTTACATATAACTCAAGATAAACCCTTAACAATACCATTGTAGACAATTTTACTTCTTGGCTCAAAAGTAAAAATATTGTAATCGAACAATGCCTTGAATATCGCAACACTCCCATCATCAAAAGATCAACTCCTCGAGGAGGGTGAACTTTTTCTTGGTACATTGCAAAAGTTTTATCGAACCATTTGTCTAACATCTCATCAATTTCCATTTTTCTTCTACCAAGCAAATATTCGATTAAGTTATTTATTTTCTGCTAAACCTTTTTAGCTCTTCGTTTAGCACCTCATTAAGCAGCACTTTATCTTTGACACCTAACATTGTTTATATTGGTCCGCATAACATCTTAATTCGCTAATCACCATTCACAAAACCACCATTGCAGTATTACTCGGCTGACCTTCGCCAGCCTTGTTTACGGCTATGATGCGGTATCCGAGTTCTTTTCCCTTCGCCTGTTCAACTAATTGTGGCTATTTAGAATAAATAGGGGATGTTTACCGATTTCGTGTATTTAGTTCTTTTTCTTCTGTCTCTGTACGGCTTTGACATCCCTTTGTTCCGCAACTCTCGCATGGTAGGCCCTGGGGGTTTTGTCTCTGGCTTTTTCGTCTGAAACCGGCCACAAGCAATGTATTATCAAAATTCTGTCTGTTTGTCATCGATAAACTGGAATTTCCAGTTTTAGTATTTGAAGATGCGTAGACAGCCTTATTTCCGTTCAATTTTTCGTTATCGGTTCACCCAGAGCATTAAGAGGCTCTTCGATAGTCAGTTTGGCTCCTAAAATTGTAACTAAGTCGGGTAAATCATATACGGTCAATGCTCCGTGCACCGTGTTTACAAGTTGATTCTGACACCGGCCTAATTCGATTACATTCGACCAGGAGACCAGCCCTCGTACAAGCTTTATTGACCCGAAAATATCTGGTTCGAGCGCCGCGGCGTGCAGGGCTGGAACGCTGACGTGGCCGACTGCGACCAAATCTACGCGACCGTCATCTTGCTGTTGTAGAAACCGAGCGCATATCAGTATGTCTTCGGCACGCATTCCAACGTAGGAGCGCCCTAATAGATACGCCGTATAAACATTCTTCCAATCGAACCCAGTCGCCTCTCCAAGTTTCTTCTGTTTAGTCTGCTGAGTTTCACCTATGCCGCGCAGGTCCACAGCCAACACCGACCGACCGGCTTTAACCAGCTTTTCGATTGACCCGCCCGGCCCCGCATCTTTATCTTTGCCATTTTCGTGTACATAAAGCACTACCCCCACGAATAGCATTTGCCTGGGCATAAACATAAGGGCCGGAAGATAGATACCGTCTTCGGATTTGATAATGAGTTTCTCAATCTTATAGTCGGGCCAATCTTCAATGCCTATCCTTTCGATCTTGGATTCTGGCAGTTCTGTTAATTTGCGGATACCAGCAATTTTACCTACCTGATTAAGCAATGTCCTTTGAGATTTTGTTTTCCAATGTTTCTTACGTTCTTTGGCCAATTTCTTTTCATAATCCCGGTTCAAGTCGTAGGTTGACCGTGCCCCTTCCAGTTCCATCACCTGACCTTCGGGAGTACATTTAATCTCTTCCTCGCTGAGCAACTCGATAGCCGGTTCGGTTATCGGCTCGTCTTTTTTAAGCAGCCATCGTGACATCCATCTGGCTACACTTTGTCGCTGAATCTGGTTGTAATTATGAGGCGCATCGTTCTCCAACAGTTCGATACGCTCTGCAAATTCCATGCGCGAATATAATCGCTTGGCATAGCGGAAAGATTCCCATGTCCCCCCGATATCGAAAAAGTCTTTAGTGGCGGCACAGATGAGAATCGGCGTTGGCGCCCGCATCATCAGGTAGTCTGCGTGGTCCATCCCGAAGGCGAACTGGCCGAAAATGTTCTGCTCGGCGTCCTGTGGTCCGATGGTTGACAGGAGGCGCTCGAAACTCGTAATGTAACAGCTCGGCGCTGCTGCAATGATGCGGTCGTCCAGTGACATTAGGTATGAGGTCTGCGTGCCACCGCCGCTGTTACCCGTGCAGCCGATGCGTTTTGGGTCCACCTCCGGACGCGATTGGAGATAGTCTATGCCGCGCATGCCATCCCAGATTTCAAACCGGGCTGTGTTGCGACCGAGCAGAATACTGCCGACCCCGACCATCGTATGCGCCTTTGTACCCCACAATTCGGGCAACTGCGAAAGCAATTGGTTGCGCTCGCCTTGGTCGATAGGGTCGAAGACCAATGCCGCCATACCGTTAAGGGCCAGCAGCGCCCCCATAGTCTGATAGGAATCGCTTGCCTTGCCATTTCGGCTGTGGCCGCAGGGCACGAGCACGCCCGGATAAGGTGCCTTATGTTCCTGGGAGTCAGGCAAAAACAATGCTGCGCTAACATAGTGTTTCGGCTGGCTCTCGAAGATGACTTTTTCTACTTTGTAGCCCTTGCGTTGAACTACGCCCGTGATGCGTGGATTCAGAGGTGTACGCTGCGGCAAGTTCCCGATAGCTTTAAGAAATTTGCTGCGAAGGCGCTTCTGGTACTCGGCTATCTGTTCCGGAGTTTTACGCTGCCCGTATTGTGCCTTCCAATTCTCGAACTGCTGCTGGGCCTGGTGCCGCAGGTAATGATTCATCATATCACCCGGCTTAACGCCGTTGATAGTCCCGGACAAAACTTGAAGATTTTCATCCGCCAATGTTACAGCGTTAATCAAAAGAGACAGACACACAACTGCAATACACATTTTTTGTCGATTCATAACTTATCTCCTCTTAATTTATCCAACAAGACTACTGAGCTTTATTTCACGGCTAACAGGTACAACGATATACTCAGTGCAGGTACCTCAAGCTCATTCGATACCTGAGTGATTTGCTTTTCAACAATCTTAACACTGGGTTCTTTACCAGGTTCATTGTAGGCCTTAGGGTCTTCATTAGCAATCAGCCACAACCTTCCCCTTCCGCTCAGCCGGGCTCCTTCCACGTCCACCGGCAGTTCATATTCCTGCTCCGTAGGATTGACAACGGCAACGGTCAGGGCCTTGCGGTCGCTGGTCCATGCTGCTGCCACGTCGAGCGGATATGCCTCACCGGTGACAGTGACCGGCACAGTTCCAAAATGGTTACGGTAGAGTTTCAAGGCCAAACCCGTCGTCTCGAAGGCAGCGTCGGTCTTGGTGGTTTTAATGCAGCCGATGACGTTGACTGTCTGGGCATAATTGGCCAGGAAGATTATATCCGAATGACGAAAGTATTCGTGCAGGCCTTTGGAAATTCCCAGAGCGTCTTTGTGGAAATATCGTGTTCCCAGCTCACCAAACGGATGGGGGCCGTACCAGTAGTTCCATTCGGTCATAGCGATTCGGATATCTTTTCCTTTCAGGGAATCCAATTTTTGACGGAGTTGTTGATGGAATTCAACTTTTCGTTTGATATTGTTGGCGATTTGGGAGGTATGTTCAAGCAGGCTGGATTTTTCGTGACAATAAAAATGCTCCGCCATCAGGTCAATATGATTCGAGCAGTTCTTCAGTAAGCCTTCGCTCCAGGAGCCGGCGTTTCCGGAGGCGATGGGGATGATGTCCGGGTCAACTTCGCGCATTTTGTCCACAACCCAGTTGTGTTTTTGAACATAATGCTCCAGCCTCATATAACCGAGCTGCCAGGAGCCGAACATTTCGTTACCGATAGCCCAGTAGCGAA
>CAYQKF010000207.1:0-4984 GCA_964417935.1 uncultured Pirellulales bacterium | reverse complement strand
TGATCTGGCCTCTATTTTCTCTTCCGTTTTCGTAGACGCAACGGTGAATCCATCAGGCTTTCGAGGTTTGGGCCTATAGAGGATATTCCGAACCGTAGAGGCTGAAATGAAGATGTTCAGCAATGCCAGTTGATTGGCAATCCGAACACGTCCCCAATCAATGTTTGATTTCGTGATTTTCCAGATCAGAACTGCGATTTCCAGGGGTGTTTTGTTGGCTGGAAGACTGGTTTGCTGCTGATCTTCGATCTTATGCAGCCACCGGTAGAGAGTAGATCTGGCGATGCCAAAATACTCAGTTACCCTACGCCTTTGTATCTGGAATGTTTCCATTTGCCAAAGGATGAAAAGCTTTTCGCGAAGAGTGTATCGAGGGTTCTTCTGTTTTTTCTTGATCCCCTTTTGAAGGATTGATACCTGCATTTTTAGCTGGTCAACCTCATCGCGAAAAAAGATGATTTCTTTATCTTTGGTGTCTACGTCCATGGCAGCAAGCCGTTTTAGGCTTCGCTTGCGAACTCTTCCTGAGAATCGGGCAGCAAGAATAGCTGCCTTAATGATAAGAGCAACTGCGGCGTTAATAATATCGATATTGTTTGTCATAATCTATGCTTGGAGCTTAATGAAACGATGGAAATTGCCAATTAACCGTGGTATTATAGAATTTTGATGCGGAAAATGCCAGATGCACCCATGAAATCATAAAGGTTTATTTTTCAATGAGATATGTGTGTTTTTCAGGTGTCCCATTAACGCTTGACAAGCACAGGTAGACCTATTTTCACTGGAAATCCTGCGTTCTCAAAGACTATGAATCAAGACAATGTCGTTTCCTGCCGATGATTTACTTACTGGACAGAGGGCCCTGAGATCAGGTGTTCTTACGAAGATACTCAAGCTCGCCCGGAAATCTTAACCTGTATCTCCGTTCGTAAGGAATGCTCAGATCGGGTTTCCATGATTCGGGTAGCAGTTTTTTGTGCAACTTCATCTTGTCGCCGTCCAGACTTATGATTACCCAGGCAAGCCATTCCTTGTCGTTCCTTGCAGGATAGTCCTCCCTGTAATGGGCACCCCTGCTCTCTGTCCTGAAAAGGGATGCCCTGAGCTTCATTTCTGCGTTCAGAATCATATTCCTTGTCTCATGAGCAAGACGTAATTCGTGGGTATCACTAGCTAACAGTTTTGGTACAAAATGATCCCTCAAGAATTCAATGTTAACCAAGGCTGCTTCGAGTCTCTCTTTCTTTTTTACGTATAGTACATAGTATGGCGTCATCATGCCCTGGAGGACCTGGGTAACCCATGCAGATGAATACCCCTTTTGTCTTCCACGGGGCTCGAATATGCGCTTCTTCACTTCGGCCAGTTTAGCCTTGCTGATCTGGGGCTTTTTGTTTTCCTGTGCGTACTCCGCGCCATAGACACCTGCCCTTGCACCCTGTACAGCGCAACCCGAGGAGGCAACTCCTGTTCCGCCTACTCCCGCAGTACACATTGCATCACCGGCTGCAAAAAGCCCCGGGATATTTGAAGCGCATTTATCATCCTTGGCAAAAATACCATCATGCCTATGGAGAGCCATTCCAGCCGTGGAACCCATTACCAGGGAGGTCTCAGGAGTGAGAGGATGCGGCCCCTGGGGTTGTACACCTTCTCCAATAATGTCTTTTACCTTCACCGGAATATTTCCCTCATGAGCGGCAAAAATAATCGGATGCCTCGGAACCCTACCACCTCCTTGTGAAGGTCGACCTCCAGGACGTCCGGCACCAGGCCGTCTCGTACCGCGCTGAGGGCTATTTCCACCTGGAGGCCCTTGTGGCCGCGGACCCCCAAATATCTTATTGAAATGATGACTATATGTGACCCAAACACTACTTACGTTTTCAACGGGGATATGATGCGTATCAGTCAATTCCTTACCGGAAATCTCCGCGCCTACCCTGTAAGCCATGACATGACCATCGCTTGTGAGCGGGCCAATTGGGAATCCAGCGTTTTTGAAACCTCCCGTACCGGCGCAATCTACGACAGCTTTAGCCTTTATGACAATAGCCTTGTCCTCCTTCATAGGAAACCCCGCAGCCCCTACAACTTGGCCGTTTTGTTCAAGAAGCTCGGTTATCATTACTCTCTCGATCAGACGAACGGATTTTTTCAATAATTGCTTCCTGAATACATCGCCGTGGTTCAACTGGCCGACAGTGCCCCATGAGACAATGTCTTCACGGATAGCCATTGAATGATCCAACCACATCTCGATATAATCCTTACGGGCAATGTAGTCACTACTGGACATACCCCTGTTTATCCAGCTCTCTCTCTCGATTCACCGCGCGACGGATCATAAACGGTAAAGGCCCCAAGCCAAGGGGACTTGCCGGATCTCCCAACATGACCTTTGTCGACAAGAGTAACGTCGAGACCCTTTTCTTTGGCCTTGATTGCGGCAAAGGTCCCGGCAATTCCCCCGCCTATGACAAGGACATCAGTTTCAACTATTTCCTCATGCACATTCGTCATCGTTGCAGCCCCTGCGTTGCGGACCAGTCCTATGCCGGTAATCGCACACGCAGCAACTCCAATGCCTGAGACTTTCAAGAAATCACGACGGCTACAATCAAGTAGCCCATTTTGATCGTTTGTACTCATAAATCACCCTTCTATTTACGTTGTTTTATCCGACATTTCTCATTTAACACTTTTCTAAACACTTTTCCGCCTTCCAGTTGCACCATAATATCAAAATCCTCTTTGAATTGCATCAATCTGAAGCCTGTTTTCACGCATTTTGCCACTAAAGTTACCAAAAACTGAAGTATTGCAGAGGAAGCGGCTCTCGAAGGGTCGGTACCCCTGGTGGCCGCAGAGCTCGGCGGCGACCCATGGTGCAGCCTGCCCCTCTTGTTCTTCCCCATGTTCCAGAACCTTTAGCTTGCTGACCTTGTAGAACTCCACCGTCTCCGTCCGCTCATCCTCAATCATAACTTACTGCACGACATTAGTTTGTGATTGTTATATGGAGTAGAATCGAAACGGCCACCTATGAAGAGCTCAAAGTCAAATACTAAAATCTCTGTTGTCACAAACATTCTCTTTGAGGCATCCTCGTTACGACTATCCCAGGATTTCGTGTAGAATGCCCCTAAACGGCAGTTTATCGGCTTAAAATCGACGGACGGGGTTACATCCATATGAGAGTAGGGGCATAAGATTTCCACTGTTATTTGAACCACATATAAAAAAATCATTTTTGTCTACTTCGAAATCTCAATCCCATGATCTTGTGCTATCTTGGCCAGGATGTTCTTCGCTTTCTTCGGATTGGATTGAAGGTATTCTCTAACGAGCGGTACGGCATCCGTGCCCATCCAGTCCAGCACGTTGAGGAGCTTACGCTCGGCGGTCGTTCCATCGTTTAAGAGGTTTCGCAGGCACTTCAGCCCAGTTTCTTTCCGACCAAGCTTGACCAGTGTCCAGGCCGCCACGATTTTCACCTCGTCTGACTCGTCATCGAGAGCGTTCTCGAGCGTCTGAACCGCGGGGATCGCCTTGTCTTCCAGCAAATGAAGTCCCACAACCGCCCAGTAGCGAATACCGCTGTCCGAATCGGACATTCTCTTGATGAATGTCGGCAGGTCATCCGAGTTGTGTTCCAGAGCCATGTCGGCAGCATCCAGGTATGACTCCAGGGGATATAGCTTGGGGTCGCGGACCATTTCGTAAATTGTCACGTTGTGCTGCTGAGCTCGCCTCTCGCGCATTGATTCTGGCAAGAGCCCTGAATCGTACAGTTCCAGCTGTTTCTTTCGCATCGCCAGTTTCGTCTGGGCGATTTTCTTCTGATGTTTGGGATCATCAATTAGGTTGTGAACGTTGTCAAAGTCCTTGGCGGTATCGTAGAACTCCTCGGAGACACGTGGCCTGAAGAACCTTCCCGTGATCTCATCTGTCTTGCCTTCTTTGTGGTGCTTTTCCCACGCCGGTGCAGCAGGGGCTTTCCACAGGTACTCCAGGTACTGCCCGGCCGGCGCGTAGGGCATGTAGTTCTTGTAATAGGCAAACCGCTTGTCGCGAATCATGCGCACGAAATCGCAGCGTTCGTCGGCACGCTCGCGGAAGCTCAGATGGTATTCGGGCTCCGGTTCGATGCCTTCACCCAGGAAGACAGTGCCCTGGAACGTGTCCGGGATCTCGGCGCCGGCAAGGCTTAGCCAGGTCTTTGGCATGTCCACAAAACTTACGATACGATCAACGGTCATCCCCGGTTTTTCGGCAGGCCAGAGGTGCTTATATTTTTCGGGGATGCGGACGATTAATGGGCAATGCGTCCCGCTGGAGTACAGGAATCGCTTGCTCCGCGGCATCACACCGCCGTGGTCCGAGCAGTAGATAATAATCGTGTCCTCGTAGAGGCCATCTTCCTTCAGCGCATCCAGCGTTTGCTTGATGTCGTTGTCCATGTTCTCCACGGCGTCGGCGTACTTGGCGTAGTTGTTCCGGATGACGGGTAGGTCGGGATGATAGGAGTATAGCTTCATCTTATCCGGATCGTTCCGTGTGTTCTCTACATCGCCGTGCGCCCGGCTTTCATGACTGCTTGTCGAGTTCACTACGGCGAAGAAAGGCTGGCCCGGCTTGCGTTTACGCCAGCCGTAGCGAACCTTCCTGTTCATGAGGTCCCAACAGGCATTGTCCGGGCGTCCACCGATGTTGTAATCCGTCTTGATCCAGTTCGACGTATGATATTCCGCCTTCTGTAACAGGTCGGGATAGTACTTGATCACGTCATGTGGAATATTGTTCCGGCTGCGCATGGGTTGGGTTCCGTTGGAAATCGCATACATACCGGTGATCCAGGTAGAGCGAGTGGGGGCACAGACCGCAGTGTTGTCAAAGCAATGGGTATATCGAAATCCCTCCTCGGCTAGCCCCTATACAAGCGTGACATCTTGAATTTTATTTTGCATTGCTTGACAAA
>CAYQKF010000206.1:0-5177 GCA_964417935.1 uncultured Pirellulales bacterium | reverse complement strand
TGTCAAGCAATGCAAAATAAAATTCAAGATGTCACGCTTGTATAGGGACTAGTGCAGGAACGAAACTGCGTAACTTCCCCTTTTATTACGTACAGGTACCAACCCAGGAGTCTCCGGTTGATGCGGAGTGGCCCTGGCTGAGGGACGCCATGAGGAGGGCTTTGGATACGACCGAGAATACAGGCATGGCTGTTTTTTATGATCATGGCCCCAGTCTTCATCCGGATAACAAGCAACCCGCTGGAGAACGTCTCGCCCTCTGGGCGCTGGCGAAAGATTATGGACGCAAGGATCTTGTTTACAGCGGTCCTCTACTCGACAAAGTTACTATCGATAAAGACAGAGCCGTCTTGAGTTTTGAGCATATTGGCAGCGGTTTGAAAAATAAATCCGGCGAGAAAAACCTTAAGTTCTTTGAAATCTCAGGCAAAGACGGAAAATATGTCAAGGCCGACGCCTGGATCCAGGCAGACGCTGTTATTGTTCAGAATAAAAATATAACCGAACCTGCTTACGTTCGATATCTGTTCAGGAAGCCAGAGCCAAATGCAGAAATCAGTCTTATAAATGCCCAAGGCCTGCCCGCCTCATCATTCATGACAGATGATTTCATGCCGCCGAGGGAAATGCATGCACCAGAGCGTGAGGCCGACGGTCGCGCAAGGGACGTTATCGAATCAGACATTGTGCCGGCATTCGTCGACACCGCGAGTGCCGACACACAGCCCACAGGCCTGATCGCCGAGGGCCACGACAGCCGCATCGACCTGGTCTGGGATCGCGTTTCCGATACCGATCAGGACCTTTTCAATATCTACCGGGCCGAGCAGGCAGACGGTCCATGGAAGAAGCTCAACGTGTACCCGCATACCGTCCACGTTTACAGCGACTTCATCGGGAAGAACGGCAGAACCTACCACTACCGTGTTACGCAGTGGATCGACGACGAGACTGACTTCAGCAAGCACCGCGTGAAAAGACGCACCAGGGGCGACAAGCAGGTGCATGGAACCGAGTCCGCCCCGTCCGAAAGTGCCAGTGCGACGACTCATGAAATGAATGACGAGGAATTCCTAGACTCAATGCAGAAGGCATGCTTCCGGTACTTCTGGGATTTCGGTCATCCGGTCAGTGGTCTGGCCCGCGAGGGATTCTTGCACAGGCGATCTATCACGACCACCGGTGGAACCGGCTTTGGCATGGTCACTATCATGGTCGGCGCCGACCGTGGTTTTGTTACTCGCGAGAAGGCCGCCGAGCGTCTGCTTAAGATGGTCACCTTCCTCGAGGAGAAGGCCGAGCGCTACCACGGCCTCTGGGCCCACCACCTCCGCGGAGACACCGGCGAAACCATCCCTTTTGCCGGCAAGGAAGACAACGGCGGCGACATCGTCGAGTCCGCCTTTCTCATGGAGGGCATGCTTACCATCCGTGAGTACTTCGGTAGAGATAATCCCGTCGAGAACCAACTGCGCGAGCGCATCACTCGCCTGTGGGAGGAGGCCCAGTGGAGTTGGTACCTGCAGCCCGGCGACAAGATGCTCACCTGGCACTGGTCGACAAACTACGGCTTCGCCAAGAACCACAAGTTTTGCGGCTTCAACGAGTGCATGATCGCGTACCTGCTGGCGATGGCCTCGCCGACACACTCGATTCCCGTTGACTGCTACTACTTGGGCTGGGCCGGCAACGTGGATAGCTACGTCAACAGCAGAACCTATTACGACATAAAACAACCGGTCGGTAATCCTCTTGGCGGGCCACTGTTCTTCACGCACTACTCCTACATCGGGCTTGATCCCCATCAGCTCACCGATGCTTACACCAACTACTACGACAATAACCGCGCCATCTCACTGATCCAGCACCGCTACGCTATCGACAACCCCAACAACCATCAGGGCTACGGCAAGCTTGTTTGGGGCCTAACCGCCAGCCAGAATCCGCGCGGTTACAAGGCGCACCAGCCTGGAGCCAATTCCAATCGGGACGATGGTACGATCGCGCCGACCGCCGCGATCAGCGCTTTCCCCTATACCCCCGACGAATCCACGGCCACGCTCAAGCACTTCTATTACGAGATGGGCTCGCGCATCTGGGGACCGTTCGGCTTTCGCGACGCGTTCAACCTGGGCGCCGACTGGGTGTCGCCGAGCTACCTTGCCATCGATCAGGGACCGATGGTCCCCATGATCGAGAACCATCGTACTGGGCTTCCGTGGAAGATGTTCATGAAGTCCGACGTCGCCAAAGCGATCCTTGAAAAACTTGAGGAAGCGCGCCCCGCGGCGAAGCGACCGTGATCGTGTCGGCGCTTGTCAAGGGCAAACAGGACCATGTGCGCTTGTCAAGGGCCAATAGTACCACGTGTACTTGTCAACCGAACATCGGACCACTGCAAAACAGCCGAATCCCCAATGAAAGCGTGTTGGAAAGAAGACGCACAGGTAGTTGCCAGTGGACCACAAGAAGAAACGTCCATTGAATCCGTTGCCAAATTTTCACTTTTTTATAAATCACTTTCATTACATGGCTTATGAGACGAGCATTTTTGCTGAATTTGTAGATTACGGGCTTTCGGGTTATATATAGGTTGTAGTGGTTTGCGACCTCATCGACGCGCCAATAGTAGGTCTGGCCACGTTCTAAACGAGCAAGCGGAAGAGAGGCTGAGTCTTGACGACCCATATAAACACCGTCAAGATCAGCTTCAGGGATCGCATTGCTCACCGCATCAAAACTGGCGCCGAAGTACACATCGTGCCTTTCGGCATTAATTCCCGGTTTCCAGGACAGTGTCACGCCACCCCGAGGCACTTCTGTAAGTCCATCACCAGGAGTAGGCAGAGAGGCATACGCCTTTTCCGCCAGGGGTGTTACCCACTTGTACACGAGTTCTGCCTGATATAGGGTTAATTCATCCTCGCTCAGAGGTGCGTCGAACACCATCACTTCACCGATCAGACCTCGATAGAAGCGACCCGCATTAATCGTGCTGCCAAGGGTCACCGCATTACCGCTGCCAAAGTCTTCAGGCGTTCTCGTCGCTGTTGTGGCGTAACCATTTTTTGAATCCCATAAATAGCACGCACCCGTCGATGCATCATAATTAAATATCCATACGATAGTATCACCAGCTTCCACCGGCGCCCCACCTTTGCTTATGGTATTTTTCACGTAGGCTTGGGCATTTCCAGCCTGTTGATAGCGGATGCCAAAACCTGAGGCAAAACCACTGTGATTGCCAATCATGTCGCACCAACTGTCGGGCATCGCTGTCGTGTACGTCACAATGATTACGGCAAAGCCACCTATTCCGTCACTCTGGTCCAGCCATTGCGTCGAACGTTCGGAGGTAAAAATCTCCATTGTATTTCGCTACAAACCGAAGTCAAGCCCGGCCAGACCACCGGGAAATGAGATGCTGCTCGGATAGGTGACGGTCCCGATGCCAGGAATGGCATCATTGCCGTTTCCACTTAGATCATTCCACCTGCCCACCACACCATCTGCGGCCACGAGAACTGACTCCTCCACTGAGGCATCGAGATGTTGGATGAGTTCAGCACTGGCGGTAATAGTCAGCACTAAGCCCACCACAGAGGTAAAAGAAACCAAACAAATCAATTTCTTAATATACATAATAATCCTCCTTCAATAAAGAGTTAAAATAATCGTGCCATGGCCACACACCAAAACACTCGTTGTTTATGAGAATTGCCTGTTTCCGAGGTCCGATTACCCATTTAGCATTGAAAAAAGAAAATCTTAAATTGAAACTCGCAAATCGGAAATCAAAATACTACCTCCTTCCTAATTATAATCCAAAATCCACAGAAACCTAATTATGCGGACACAAACTATACCAAGTATATTTGTATCAAATTAGCCACCCTCCCGTCAAGAAAAATCTCTTGATTATGTATTGGTAGGTGTTTTTGATAGGATTGTTTAAAATGACGAAAAACTAATAGGACGTTGCTTGCAATTTTCTATATTGCCACAATGTCTCGGACCAATCCTACCAGCCAACCAAAAGCGCACGGGTCGCGTACAAAGTACGCCCAAAATGGCCCCATTTTCTCGTGCTGCAAAATGCCAAATTTCTTCGAAAAGCCAACTCTTTCAGGATCTGAAAAACACCCTGATTTCCGGGGGCAAGTAGACCGAGGGAATTTCACCCTCAGCCCCTCCGAAAACCGGACATGAACCTCTCAGCTCATCCGGCTCCTATCATTCAACCAAGTGGAAATACTCCAAGACGCCAATGGATGAACAAGTCCCGATGGGCATGCGCAAAACGGTCGAGAAATCTTCTCGCCCGTCTCTTCTGGCGGAAGAATCGTTTGAACTTCCTACACACCCAACGGATAAGATACCGATTGATGTTATTCCAAATACTACCAAGTGCTGAGCGGCCAGGTCGGTAACCATAAGAATCCTCATCAAACACTGGCTCCAAAATCGGCTCCAGGACTAACTTCACCACTGTCTGCGCGATGCGGTCGGAGACCGTTGGTACTCCGAGAATGCGTATTCCACCCGATTTCTTACGGATAGAAACCGCTTTGACCGCCGGCGGAAAGTAGCTCCCGGAAGATAATCGATTCCAGAGTTGATAGAGATTGTTCTTAAGGTTCTGCTCGAAAGCTTCAATAGACTGTTTGTCTACTCCAGCTGCACCTCCATTGGATTTCACCTCCAGGTATGCTTGCCATACCAGCTTCTTAGAGATTTCAAATGGTTTTGCCACTTTCAATGACTCCTCCTGTTATACAGTTGGTCGATTGTTGGTAGCTGAATGACCGAGCCCCTTTGCTCGGCTGCCATTACAGCAGCTTCAACGCTACTACGAGCTCGCCCGCCCCTGTGCAACGCTTCGATACTTTCAGCCTCGCAGTTACCCTGCTTGTGCCTTTCTCTTAACATCGTTGCGACAGGTTCCCGCAGTTCCACGTCAGAGCCCGGATTAAGCTCACGCCACCTCTACGCCGGACGCCGTCTTGCCAGTAAGCAGGTATCCGCCAGACTTATCCTGGGAAAATGTCAAGTCCCCAGTTTTGACCCCATCTAAGACTTTCGACGCTTGAACGGTGGTTCACTTGTATTCGTCTTCTTAATCCACACCTGATGCTTTTCATAGCACCTTTTCCGTAACGCTCACGACCAAGGCTCTT
>CAYQKF010000205.1:0-5202 GCA_964417935.1 uncultured Pirellulales bacterium | reverse complement strand
TGGCACTATCAAAAGTACCGATTTCAATGCTTAACTGCGAAAGTTGGGCTAAAAAGCTTCGCCTCTGCTGCCGGGTCGATCAAACGCCACGCCAAATAACGACGATTTGGCATGTCGTTTGAAGCACCCCTCAGTTTGCCGACTTCGAATCATCTATATGCTATCAAAGTTAATATTGTCTCCAATAACAAACTGAACAGGCACCAAAAAAGTTCTTGAACATAATATTCCAATACTATAAAAAAATGATATATGAAAACACCCCGTAAAGGGGAATATACGCGTTTTGAGTCCGACGCTTATTGTATCCTGATTTTCTCAGGGGCTTTATGCCACAACTTTTTTAAACGGACTCCATAGTACAGTTTTGTTTTACCGGCCCTTTCAACCCAGTTTTGGGGGAAAGGGAGTTTTTTATCCTCTAAGCACGAAATCCGAAATCCGAAACAATATCGAATGTCACAAATCCCAATTTTCAAAACAAAAATTGCATATACTGTTGATGGGACAGTTTGTGTTTTTGGTAATTTGTATTTTGAATTTGTTTCGAGTTTCGACCCGCCACCGGCAGGTATGGATCGGAACCCAGCGTTGCTGGGTCGGATTTCGAATTTAACGCAATTTCCGTAAGTATTTATACAATAACAGATTATTACCGACCTGTCGAATCTAAGCAGCTTTGTAATATTAGGTTTGATTTTTTGCCAGACTTTTTATATTCTTCGTACACTGATTTGCGAGCAGTGGTTCGTCCTCTGTTACGCTCCAGCTTGGTTGGCGATAATGTTTTTTCAGGCGAGGATTGCAGAAGTGCATATCGATTCATATAAATTCGGTAAAATCGTTATTGATGGGGTAAATTACAATAAAGATATTATAATTCTTGATGGAGCCGTCCAGGCAAACTGGTGGAGAAAGCGGGGGCATCTGTTATCTGCTGAGGATTTGCAGCCTATCATTACCGCTAAGCCGTCCGTGTTAATAGTCGGCTGCGGGGCAACAGGGCTGATGAAGGTCTCGGATGAGGTTCGCCAGGTTCTGTTAGAAGAGGACATTCAGTTGGAAGCGGTGGATACAAGCAAGGCCGTTGAGCGGCTTAATGAACTATCGCAAACCGGCGTTAATATTGCCGCTGCGCTGCATTTGACCTGCTGAGGCACTCTTTACAGCAACTCAAATGACCAGTGTCATTGCGAGCGAATCTAAGCAATCTCTATTGTTTGGTGCCAAGAGATTGCCACGGCCTTTGAAAAAGGCCTCGCAATGACAACTGGCACAAATCAAATATTACAGAGTAGTCTTTGCAGAAAAGCTACTTCTCGGATTTTTTTTCGGGTTTTTGCACTTCGCCGGTCATAGGGACAAATCGGACAGGCATAACGTTCTGTTTGCTGATTTTGCCCTCTTTGTCCTTTGCTATGACCACCAGATACTGAAAGCCCCATGTTTTGCCGTAAGGTAATATCATTCGACCGCCCGGCTTTAGCTGTTCGAGCAGCGGTTCAGGAATGCGACCAGCGGCGGCTGTGCCGATGATTGCGTCAAACGGGGCCACATCCGGCCAGCCAAAAAACCCATCGCCGAACCTTACGAATACGTTCGGGTAGCCAAGCTCTTTCAGGCACTTTTTTGCTCTCTTTGCAAGTCCTTCGACAATCTCAATGGTATAGACCTGCTGTGCAATCTCGGCGCATACCGCGGCCTGATAGCCGGAGCCGGTGCCTATCTCTAAGACTTTGGAATCGGACTTGAGCTTTAAGGCCTCGGTCATAAAAGCAACGATGTAAGGCTGACTTATCGTTTGGTCATAGCCGATGGGCAGTGGGTTGTCGATGTAGGCATAGCGCTGCTCGGTGGCTCGGACGAAGGCGTGGCGGGGCACGATTCGCATTGCTTTTAGGACATTGGGGTCCTTGACGTCCCTGGCCTGGATTTGTATCGCGACCATTCTTGCACGTTCTTCGATGCGCTCGGTAAAAGCTGGATGCTTGTGGTCGGGACGCAGCGGCTTCTTATCGTTTGGGTCTTTTGGCTCCTGCCCGTCTTGCTGATTCGGCTCGGCAGGCACCTGATTGGCATCCGCTTCTGTCTCCTGCGCAGCTACAACAGGCTCAGGCTCCTTTGCACAGTTGACAGAAAAGATAATTATAAATAACGCCGGCACTATCAGCAAACACAGGGCAACATACCTCCACTTCTTGAGCAATCCCGGATTTTTTGCAGCCATTTTCTATCCCTCCAATTTGGGAACTATAATTTCCGATTCAGAACTGATCGCGGCCACCCCCCAAACAAGCCTTCGACAAGCTCAGGCCAGGATTTGAGGGTGCCACCCGGGCATATTGTGTCATCCTGTTGCTTTTGCTGTCATTCCTATGAAAAACAGAAATCCAGAAAATAACAAGATAGCAGATTCCCGCCGGAGTTTATCCCGCACAGCGATGCGGGGCGGGAATGACGTCAAGAATCAAACCCGACAACTGATATTATACCATATATTTAGAAAACAACCGCAATTTAATCTTTTCCAAAAACCTCATTTTTTAGATTTCTGGAAGACTGTTTCCTATATGGCAGACAGGAGATACTCTAAGTTTTTAGCAACTGTTTATCATCATTTAGCAGCCATCCTGCCGGTTTAACTGCCAAAATTTTTGCAAAAAATACCTTGCAAGGAAAAGATTAACTTTTATACTTTAAGCTATGATAATTGCGGGCGTAGCTCAGTGGTAGAGCGTCACGTTGCCAACGTGAATGTCGTGAGTTCAAATCTCATCGCCCGCTTTAAGGAGTTTTCCCAGGGATAGGGGCCTGCAAACGCATCTTATTGCGTTGAAGGAACCTTATAGTATCGGTGAGATACCGGCTAAGTGGTAGTTTGGCATTGGTCGCCGATACGTTTAGGAAACCGTGAAAACTTGGCTAAAGCCCGCTGCTTCGCTTTTGCGAAGCAAAACGGCGGGTTGATGCCTTTTTTATTTTAGAGTTACGAAGTAAAATCGTTCAGGAGCATCAAAATGGCTGAAGAAGAGCAAACCGAAGAACAAACGGCAGAACAGACTGCGGACAAAGCCCAGGAGCGAGCCGAAGAACAATCCACGGCACCGGAAGAAGAACAGTTAACGACACAGAAAGAAGAAGAAAAAACAGCAGAAACAAAAGAGCAGGAACAAGCCGCTTCCCCGGATGAAGAGCAACCTAAAAAAGAGGAAGAAGAATCCGCTATATCGAAAAACATAGTAACAATCGAAGAGGCGGGTCCCTGCAAAAAAAAGGTCTCTATAGAGATACCCGAAGAAACAATTAATAACGCCACTGATGAAAAATACAAAGAGCTGCGTAAAGAAGCGCTGGTGCCGGGTTTTAGAAAGGGTCGGGCGCCCCGCCGACTTCTGGAAAAAAGATTCGGCAAAGAGACAACAGAGCAAATCAAATTGAAACTGCTGATTGACGCGAGCGATTCAGCCGTCAAGGACAACGAGCTGCAGATAATAGGCGAGCCGGACATTGATTTTGAAAAAATCGAACTGCCGGACAAAGGCCTGATGAAGTTTGATTTTGAGGTCGAAGTACGTCCTGACTTTGACCTGCCGCAGCTCGAAGGTATCCCGGTAACAAGGACAAAACTGGAAGTTACGGACGAGCAAATCGACAGAGAGATTGAGCGATTACAAAGATGGTCGGGTATATGGACACCGCGAAAGGACGGAGCTGTTGAGCCTGAGGACCAGATAATTGCCGATGTGCTTCTCAAGGCCGAGGGCATCGAAGAAGAACAGAAACTCGACAACATCGAGATATATGTAAGGCAAAACGGTTTTGTTGGGGAAATCCCGGTTGAGAAGCTCGACGAGCTACTGGCTGGTACCGAGTCCGGCCAGACCAAACAGATAAGCGTCGATGTCCCGAAGACGTATTTCAGAGAAGAATATCGCGGCAAAAAGGTGGATATCCAAATCGACATCAAAGATATCAAATGGCTCAAGCCCGCCGAGTTAGACGAAAACTTCCTCGCGAGACTGGGTATCGAAGATGAAAACGAGCTGCGGGAAAAAACCCAGGACACGCTGCAGAGCCGATTAGAAACACAAGTCCGAACCCAAATGAGCGAGCAAATTCACCAGTATCTTCTCGACAACACCAATTTCGACCTACCGTTAGACGTTGTTGCTCAGCAGTCCAACACGCTATTGCAAAGGCAATACACAAATCTGATGATGCGTGGATTGTCCCGCGAGCAGCTCGAAGAGCAGATAGAACAGCTTCAGGCCGCCAGTGAAGAGCAGGCCAGGGAACAGCTAAAAACATTCTTTATTATGGACAAAGTCGCTGATAAGCTCGAGATTGATGTCAGCGAAGAAGAGATAAACGGCCATATCGCCCAGATTGCCATTCAGCAAGGACAACGTCCCGAAAGAATGAGAGAGCAAATGGAACGCGACGGCTCGTTAGCCCAGTTCAAGTTAGAGGTACGTCAAAATAAGTGCATTGCTGAATTACTCGAGACAGCAAAAATAACGGAAAAAAAGCCCGAAAAGAAAGCCAAAAAAGCCCGGAAAACCGATAAGAAATCGGCGAAAAAAACCGCTGAAAAGGCCGCCGGGGCCAAGAAAAAATAACCCTAAAAACGCAAAAACAACAACCAAATCCCCTTGGAAACTCCATAACGGGGAATAATATATTACAAAAATGGGGTAAAAAGAGAATCAGCGAGTAAAAATATCCGATAAAAACGTATTCGCTTGCCGGAAGTGGATGTATGCGTCTTGTGAAAGCATAGTATTCTGTAACATCTAATTTGATGCGTGGCCGCCTCAAGCGAGTCCCGCACCAAAAAGGCGTGAGCCTACTCGTCTCTGCGAAGTGCTTCGCCAAAGCAGGAAGCCCAATTGGTGCCGGACGAGCTTGGGGATAGCTCGGAGTTTTGTAGGGTGGGCTAAAGCCCACCGAACTAAACTACCAGCATCATCTCGGTGGGGCAAGCCCCACCCTACCAGTAACAACCACGCATTTATCGCGTTACAGACCAACAGGACGAAAAATAAGTTTTAAAAAAATGAATTTCATAAAGGAAGCAATGAATGTCTATTGAACATCGTGCAATAAACATCGCGAGAAATGCAGACCCGTACAATCAATACGGCCAATATCAGCGCTACCGCCAGATGAGTCTGGACGATATGCTGCTGGAGAACCGGATTG
>CAYQKF010000204.1:0-5335 GCA_964417935.1 uncultured Pirellulales bacterium | reverse complement strand
AAGTCCTTGCTGCGCTGCAGCTTACGACATGCAAACTGAAATGTCATCTTCGCCTGCTGGCGGTTTATGTTAGCCTGCTGGCTAACATAGACATATTATACCAAATTTTGAGTTTGATTTCAAGTAGATTTGAAAAAAATGTCCGATACACGGCACTAATTGCTGGTTCGTATCTCGTGAAGCGTGAAGAGTGAAGCGGAAGACCCCCGGCAGAGAAACAGAGAAGCCTGCACCGGGGGTAAACACCAGGGTGGATAGAAGATAAGCACTATCCGCCTACGTCAAGACTACGGCGGACAAGAATACTAAATGGATCCAAACCTCAAATGGCAAAAGACAGCATAACATACTATACCTTACAGTGCGAGGTATGGCTTGATATTTCGGCGGGGGGTTGAAGGCAGGCTCTTCGGCTGGGCGGGCGAGGGGGAAGGTGAGGCTGTCCTCTCCGACTCTGCAACCTCGCGGCCGAGGCAGAAAATGCTCCTGACCCCTTTTACTCCCCTCTCCTACCTTCGCTAAGCCTGCTGACTCTTTTTTTATAGGTGGCTGTCCGTAGTTTTCTAAACCGCCAGCCGCCGTAGGCGTCGATTGTTTCGTCAATTTATCTGGTTTAGGTTTCCCAAAGAAAACATCGCTCATGAACTATATTTATCTATCAAGTCTCTGAATTTCGTTAGTTGTATCCAGTTGCCCGGTTGACCTTTTGAAGGCTTGACTGAATTCACACAATACTTATGTTTTCGCCACTTACCAGATATGGCATCTTCTTTAATCTTATTTTCTCCGTCCATCCTACCAACCCAAAAGTCAGGATTTTCCTCACAAAGCTCGTAAAGAGCCAGCCCCTTCATATAAAAATCTACTGTAGAGGGTTGACCGCCACCAGCAGAAATCGAAACATGTTCATCATATCTCTCAAGTGCAAATCTCAGATAATTATAAAAAAGGCTATTTTGGATATTGAGCTCTTTGTTATTAATAAAGAATTCCCAATTTATAACCTGATATTCTGTGGTATCCTTAATCCCCAATTTTTTGGGAATTAAGGCTAAATGATAAGACTTCTCGCCGCCGAGTTCTTTTTTCAACTCATTTGTGATCGTCCTTTTTTGTCTTCTAATCTGTTCTGTAAGTTCGTCTTGTCGCACTTTTGCAAACATCTTTGCTTCGATTACAATAAATACTTTCTTTGGCTTGAGTATTTCTATAACAACATCAGGCGTCTCATTTGTCATAGCATGGAACCTTACCCCAACACTCCTTTTGCCAGAAGATTCTTTCAAATTATACTCAGTGTAGAATAAGAAATTATCGTTTGTTTGGGCTTCATTGACTTCAACCGGAAAATCCTTTATTCCACGAAGGAAAGTGTAAAAGTTACTCAATCCATTATGAAACAGTAGTGCAGGTAGAACAGTTCCAGTATAAAATCTTTCTTTCCTATTTAATGGGAGTTCACCTTTACTAAAATTGCAAAATTTATCATATTCCATGCCATTTCTCCGGGTATACAAAAGCTTGCTTTATCAATCTCTACAATAATAATTCGTGTCGTCTTCTAGTCCTCTGCCTTCTTCAAAAATATGGGCGGTCCAGTAATCCGCCCAGTGGGCGAGGAGCGTCAAAGGTTCCTCTTTGTGGGCGACACACTTATTGTCATCGATGTACTGTCCATCGTGGTAAAGTATTGCCTGAGCCTCGGCATCGGACAAAGGAATATATTTTGAAACCAGATATAAACTTCGAGCAGCTAAACTCATTTGGGTAAGATTTGGATTTGTCTTATATGTAATATTGCGATTCTTTATTTCCCATTCGTTATCATTTTTTATGTAGAGGGGTTTTCCTGGCATACCGACTTTGCCTACATCGTGAAACAAACCTACAATTACACACGACTCATCTGAGATTTGTGAGGCAAGAAAATCGCGGAATTTCAGCAGATTTTCAGTAACCGCAACACTGTGTAGAAGGAGACCTTTTTCTTTATTTAAATGGAACCTGGTACTCGCCGGAGAAGTCAGCCAGCTTGTTTTTGTTTCAAGCATTTCGATGAATGTCTGAAATTCCTTTTTCCGATCAATGACTTTTTCTTTTAGAGCAGCATATCTTTCGTCTAATTTCATAGTGTCCCGCCTATATTCTATTGGCCAGCCGCCGTGGTATATCATAAATTTTCTTCAAATGCCTTGCAGAGCCATTTCATAACAGTCGCAATATCGTCGGTTGAGTGTGGAACTTGCCAGCCTGTCACCCATCCAGTTCGTGCTTGATAGTTCGTCTTCGGTCTGACCTCGAAGTCGTCTCCTTCAATGTCATTTGCAAATCTTGGGTCAATCTTTAGGTCTATTTTGAGCATATTTGGCCGAACATAGATATAAGCTTTGTCTTCACTGTAGGCTTTCTTTGAAATGTCACTTATGCTTTTACTTTTCTTAATTCGATAACCGAAGTATCGCAGGCTGGGTGTTGTAGGATTGAACTTCTCAGTCAGGCGTGGAACTGATTTTTCGAGCAGCTTTCTGATGGTGCGAAGTAACTTTGTTGGGTAATCTCTCAAATCGGACTGCCAATAATTCTTTGGAAGCAAACCTATCTTAGCTTTGAAGATTTTGTTTCCTGCTCTTGTGATTTCTACAATTACGTCGTGTGCCATTTGGAAATTTGGTTTCCCTTGCTTTTCTATTTTATTGGCCAGCCGCCGTGGGCGGCGATTACTTCGTCAATCTGTTTCATTATTCTGATGGTTTCATTGTTATCAACGATAAATAGATAGCTGCCTGAGTTTTTTTACTTTCCGCCATTTCGATATTTCACCGCTTATTTAGAGAAACAAATTCACCCAAATACTACAATCAAGAGTTAAAAAACTCAATTGTATTTTGGATGACCAAATACGTAAACCAAAGCCAAAAAATGGGCAAAGGAAATTCTTCTAATCCGTGGCTAATTCTTCCTTCGCAATACGCAATATTGCTCTGAGCGAAGTTGAAGGGACGCAATACGATATACGATATACGAGCGACGAATCAGTCGTGCCGAAGTGCCACTACAGGGTCAACGCGGGCTGCTCGCACAGCCGGATAGAGGCCGGCCGCTAAGCTGACTAATATGGAAAAGGCAACCGCTCCGGCGCAAAGCCACCAGGGAAAGCTGAAGTAATCAGTATATGGAACGCCCTGTTTGGACAGAAAATGATTGGCGACCTGGTTGATGACCATACTCACTACCCATCCTAAAGCAAGACCAAAAATGCCGCCTAAAAAGCCAATCATTCCGGATTCAAAGAAGAATATTTTTTTGACGTCTTTATCGCTGGCCCCGATGGCTTTCATAATTCCAATCTCTCGATATCTTTCCAGAATGGACATCACCATAGTATTGATTATCCCTAAGGAGGCGACTGTAATGCCTATCATCGCAACCGCTGCAAGAAACATATCCATAAATATAAATGCGGTCTTGATTTCCTTTAGCTGGTCTATAAGTGCAAAGGTCTTAAGCCCCTTCGCTTCCATTTGCTCTTTAATAGGGTCAATATATTTTACCGAAGCCACCTTAATAGTTACTGCCGAATAGCCTTTGAGCTTCTCCGCCGGTTTGAAAAAATCCCGGATGTTCGTCAGCGATATTTTTTTCATACCTTCGGCCGAATCGGGAGGAATATAAACATCGCTGCGTACCGGAATAAATCCGCCCATTCCCATACGTTCAGCCACACCGGCGATGGTGAAGGTATAGCTCTCCTGGCTAAATGGAAGCTTGTCACCCTGCATAATCGACATCATGTTCGCCGGATTAAGAAGGGCCGAATCAATAGCAAGTGTGGAGACCTCAATTTGTTCTCCGAGCACAGTCTCAACGTCCTTGATATCCATACGGCGTAGCAGAGAATCACTGATAATCAAGGAATTCTCCGCATCGCCGGTATATGCCTTGCCTGCCCTTAGTTTCATCAGCTCTGATTGACAAATATCGGCAGACATAACCTGGACAATGCTGAACTGTTCCTTTTCCTTAAATCGAATCAATGCAGGGAAGCGCATTTCCGGAAAAGCTGATTCTACGCCTTCTATTTCCCTGACTTCCTGCAGAAAATCATCGTCGAGGACTGGACTGTTTGGGGAATCGGGGACTTGCTCATTTTGGATTTGGTCATGCTGGTCATCGGGGTCCGTATGGGCCTGTTCGGTTCTGCTTCTATTAGAGGCTGAATAGACGGCAATATAATTGAACAGTCCCATTTCTTTGAAACTATCTGTAACGTTTTTCTGAACGCCCTTGCCGAAAGAAAACATCGAAACCAGGGCCCCGATTCCTATTACCACTCCGAAAGTGGTAAGAAACGTGCGCAGTTTCTTCTTGCGCAAGTTAGAAAAGGATTGCTCGATGTAGTCGGAAATTTTCATCTATTCTTTACCTGATTTTTTCCTGTTCGACAACTTCTCCATCGCACAGGTGAATAACATCATCGGCGAATTCGGCCAAGAGAGCCTGTTCATGGGATATCATAATAACGGTTAAGCCCTGGTTCCTGTTCAAGTCTGACAGCATCTGTACAATCTGTCTTGATGTCCCTGTATCCAGGTTGCCGGTTGGTTCGTCGGCGAGCAGGATTTTCGGCTGATTGACTAATGCACGAGCAATGGCCACCCTTTGCTGTTCACCGCCGGAAAGCTCGGATGGTCTATGGTCTTTACGAGGGTATAATCCCACCTTTGTCAACATCTCGCCGGCCCGGCTATTTCTTTCTTTTTTAGGCACACCTGAAAAAAGCAGTGGAAAAGCTACGTTATCGAGAGCGGTGTAGGAGGAAATAATATTGAATGTCTGGAATATCATCCCGACCTTGTATCGCCGGTAAAGGGCCAGGTCTTCCTTGTTCAATTCGGAGATAAATTTGCCCTGGACTTTGATACTCCCCGAAGAGGGCCTATCCAACCCACCTAACAGATTCATCAAAGTCGATTTGCCCGACCCGGAAGGCCCTGTTACCCCTAAGAATTTCCCTTCTTCAAGAGATAGATTAACATCCTTAAGGGCGGTAACGTGAATCTTGCCGGACGAGTATATCTTAGTCAGACCTTCTGTCTCGACAAAACCGTCAGAACTCATACTGTACCCTTGATACATTACTTATTATAAGGGATAAAAAAAACCCCTGCTTTTCCTTAAAAAAGAAACTTGAGGAGGACCAGGAAAGCAGGGGATTTTCTAATATACTTATATTATAGAGTTTTCCGTTAGTGAGGTCAAGAAAATTTTGCCGCTACTCTGCAAAAGGGTGCGACCAGATATTCTGGCAGGGCTATGCAGCCCGTTTTCGTACATC
>CAYQKF010000203.1:0-5337 GCA_964417935.1 uncultured Pirellulales bacterium | reverse complement strand
CATTGTAGCCTGAGCATCACTACAGAATTAACCCACCCATAACTGACCGGTTACCTAAAAAAGTGCATTTTTCTCCGTTTTTGCTAAGAAAGACAGAATTATTATGGTTCTTATCCGTTAAATCCGTGTAAACCTGTGCCAGCGAAAGCGGGTATCCGTGTAATTTATGCCTCTGTGCCTTAGGTAATAGGTATCCGTGAAGATATGAAGAGAGGGCATCCTCAAGTATAATTCGGTAAATGATAAACCTTATACGAAAGGAGCCCTCTATGACTACATATTATATCGGAGCCGACGTACATAGCAATAGCACAGAATTAGCAATCGAAAAGAGGAACAAAATCGTGGCCAGGTACTCAGTGCCGACAACTATACCAGCTATATCCAATGTCCTGGATTCGCTGCAGGGCAAAAAACACATGGCCCTCGAGGAAGGTCCCATGGCCGGCTGGCTCTACCGCAATCTCTGCCGTAAGGTCGACAAACTCATTGTTGCTGATCCCCGCCGCAATAAACTAATTACCTCAGACGGTGATAAGGACGACAAAATTGACGCCGCGAAACTCGCTGCACTGCTACGGGGCAAATACCTTCGCTCAGTCTACCATAGCGAAAGTGACGCACGGTCCGAACTGAAGCATTGGGTCAGCTTGTACCACGACCGGGGTAAAGATGCGGTACGCAATATAAACAAAATCCGTGCCCGCTGTCGGATGTATGGCCTCACTATCCCCAGATTGGCCCTTCGTGGTCCATCACATCGCGGACAATGGCTGTTCAAAATAAACCAGCCTGTCTTGGCCAGGCAGTTAAATATGTTATGGATTGGCTATGATGCCACCGCAAAACAGACCAGAATGGCAAAACAACAACTCCTTCAGCTAAGCAAAAGATATCCCGTTATCCACCTCTGGGAAGAACTGCCGGGCATAGGCCTGATTCGAGCCACCACGTCATTCGCCTATCTCGATACACCCTGGCGGTTCAAAAAGAAAAATGCATTATGGAAATACTGCGGCGTAGGACTGCAAAGAACAACCAGCGGGACGGACAAAAAGGGACGACCAAAACCAGCCCGATTACAACTGCCCTGGGCAGTCAATAGGACGCTAAAAAATATGATATTAGGCGCTGCCATCAGCGCCATAAATCAAAAAGATAATGTATTCAAGGCTTATTATGAAAGGATGGTGCAAGATGGCGTAATCTCCAGCAATGCCCGCCATGCGGTAGCACGAAAGATGCTTACCGTGATGTGGGGCATGTGGGAAAACTAGGGGAAAATTAGGGGAAAATTAGGGGAAAATTAGGGGAAAATTAGGGGAAAATTAGGGACAGTCACCTATTAAATCAACGCCCCACCTGATTATCAAAATATTAGCCCGCTAAAAGTCTCAGATCCGCCTACGCCTGTGCCCGCGAAGGCGGGTGGCGGGCCCAACAACCACCCAAAACATGAACCGCTAATCAAAGATGTCCTCTCTCAGTAATGAGAAATTTACACTACTTCAGCCAAATTTGCAAGAAAAAAATGACCTTTTTTGTATCGTGCCTTCTGTAAACTAGTGTAAACTAGGGACAGTCAACTATTAAAATCTACGTCACACCTTGACTATATTGACTATACTTATACTAGGGACAGTCACCTATTAAAATCTACGCCACACCGGCTTATCAAAATATTATCCTGCAAAAGCCCAACAACCGCCCAAAATATAAACCGCTAATCAAAGATGTCCTCTCTCAGTAATGATAAATTTACACTACTTCAGCCAAATTTTCAAGAAAAAAGTGACGGTTTTTGTATCGTACCTTCTGTTTTCTAATGCGGCCTTCTTTCTTGAGTCCTGAGTTTGTACTCTTTTGTCTCTACCACCCCAATTAACCACTCACTACTCACCAATTAACTAATACCGTCTTTTGTCTTGTGTCTTAGTGGCAAAAACTCAGTCAGCTTAAAAGATAAGGCCAATTGTATTGGACTTGTGGACGAAGGCAATATTCTATGATAAAGCCTGTCCTGAGCAGAGCCTGCCCTGAGCATGGCCGAATGGGTCGAATGGATCCGTTGTTTAAAATAGGTAAAATTTTCCGTCAGTTTTCAACCAAAAGCGAAGGTACCTTCGAGCAAAAATCAAATTTTTCAAAAATTTTTTAATTGCCTTGCCGGCATCGAGTTACAAGAATCACGAATCGAGAATCTAAGGCTTTTTTCGCATCAAAAGTGCAGGTAGCTCTAATTATAGAGGGAGTGTTTTTTTACTCCCTGAGTTTACCTCCGGTGTGTGCTTACTTGCTTTTCTGCCGGGGGCTGCTTTTTTCGCCTCCGGCAATAAGAAGCCAAATACTAAGAGCTTATCCGAATAGTTTCTTAGAGCCGGCAGGCCTAGCTGCCTTATAGGCAGGTAAATATTCAATAATCAATAGTAAATAGTCAATAATTTCCCAATGTCTACAGAAACCCAAATTTATGCAATAGGTACTTGTGCCATAGGTATATGCGCTAACCGGTCAAAACCCCAGGAATCTAATAGTCCTGAAAGCGAAAATATACGAAATATTACGTACGAATTTATCAGCGAAAAATGCAAAACAAAGCCAATTTGCTTAAGATCCAGATTAATGCAAACTCATTATTTACAAAGGATTAAGAAGATTTATTGCTCTATAAGAGCCCAAAAAACAAAGCCAAAACAAACCCAATCAAACCCAATTTCCAAAAAGCCCAAATGAATGTAAACTCACTTATAACAATGGATTACAGAAAAAACGATGATTTCGCAGTCCGAATAAACAAACCCAATTCAAAGCCAATCAAACCCGATTTCCGTCAAGAAATGCCAAAAGGGAATCGAGGCGTTGGTGCGATAGATTTATTTCAGCTTTATCAGGGCGACCCAGTCTTTATCGGTGTCCTTGGGTGGATGGCCGATAGCGGTCGGGCCGGGGCCGGTTATCTTATCGACCGTGCCCATCCGAAGCGACCCGCCGGTCCGCGGGTTGAACCATTCTATGGTGAAGGTTGCCGACTTGTTGCCCAGGTCAAGACTCGTAGTGCCGCCGGCCGGCAGATATATTGCGTAGGTTCGGCCGAGTTCGGCAAAGCAGTAATCGTCCTTAGCGGAAGTCAGCTCATCATTATGGGTCATTTGACTAAAGGGCAAATTCTTACGGAAAAACTCCAGGGCGTAGCGCGTCATATCCCAGAGATGTTCGCGGCTGCGCCAATCCTCACAATTCAGGTCGTTGTGGGCGAATTTATAGCCGAAGTACCATTCCACGCCGCCCCCGCCGGCCATCAGGTTGCCCCACAGATGTTTATTGCGTACCTCATCGTGCCAGTAATCGTCCTTGTCGGGCTTAACGCCGGTATGGGCCGGGCCAATCTCGTCCAGACAAACAAGCCATTGTCGGCCCGCGGAAGCGGAACGGTCGAGCCACGTGAGTGTCTGGTTGTGCGTGTCGTTGGTTTGCAGGGACTGCCCGTCAAAATATTCGTATCCCAACAGAGGATTATATATCTCGTCATACCTGCCCGGAAAAGTATGGCAGACGATTGGATGGTCGTAGGGGTCAAGGTCTTTGATATATCGGCAGAAGGCCTTTCGTTGCGCATCGGTATTGGTGTTTTCCTCGCCGAGGTTCCAGACTAAGGCGAGGTGATGAGCAAAGCGGGCAATCAGCTCGCGGTAATAGAGCTTGCGCTGTGGCCCGAGTTCACCGCCGTCGAGACCCTGGTCGTTTTCCTGCTCCTGGGTAATGATATGAAGCATCAGGCCCAATTTGTCCATATGCGAGAAGACAATCTCCCACTGGTCGAGTTTGCTGCAATCGAACCGGAATTTTTCGCCTGGTTCTGCCCAGGGCCAGACATCTTTTCCGTCGCCGCCGTCGATGTTATAGGGGATAAAATATACGCTGTTCATACCTTTGGAGGCCAGGTAATTTAAGGCTCCGATGATGCCCTTGCCTTTGCCGTTTTTCCAGGTTGGGTCTCCGGACTGCCAGTCTTGCACGTGCGGGGCGTAGCGATGCAGAAATTTTCCACCCGCGGCTTCGCCTTTGCGTTTGAGTTCGCCGGAGTCGTATGTATTATCGAAGTCAGCATAGCCAAGGAAGTTTTCAGGGCTGTCGGCCCCGCCTTTTAGGAAATACTCGCCTGTCTCGGCGAATAGTAGATAGCGTTTACCAACGTATTTGAGCAGCCCTTTGGCCCGGTGGTCACGTCCGGTTTTGTCGGTGGCAGAGACGATAAATCTTTCTTTGACACCGTCGAAGGCTACAGATGAACCGGGTTTGTTGCTAAGTTCGATATCAGGCCCTGTGCGAAACGATGCGGTATAAGACCATTGTCCTATTTCGTCAGGCACAAAATGCACCCGCCATTTATTGCCCGCCGTTGTGCTGGTTTGTGCGGCATTGCCGTTAGCGGCGTAATAGCCGGGGACAATATATCGTTTTTCTCCTTTAGAGAACGTAACGTTAAGACGATAATCAAGAAAAGGATTTGGCTCGGCATTTTCGTTTGTCTGAGGCCCTGTGAAGGTCAGTGTAACTTTGTGCCACTTCTTCAGCTCGCCTGAAACAACGCAATTTTTGGTTGCACCAAAAACGCAGAACTCGGTGGCAAGAATAAAACAAATAGCAAGTAATAAAGTGAATTTGTACCGTTGCATTTTTCTGCTCCTCAAAAAATAGCTGATTGAATTATGTTTGGATATTTTATAAGGAGAATGGGGACATTTTCAACAAATTTCTTAGAACCTTATTTAGCCCTCAAGTTTAACTTGGGGGGTTTGCACACAATCCATATATACGCGCACAAAAAAGGCCGAGCCGATTCATCCTGAGCACTGTCGAAGGAATTAGCCCGGCCTTGGGATTATTCAAACTTTGTGGACAGTTGGTTTACTTGGGCAGATTATCCGGATCGAAAATTCCCTCCGGGAACTGTGGAGTTGTTTGGAGATAGACCTTCGGGATAAGCATCCGCTTCTCTTCCCTTGGAGTGCCATCATCACTATAACGGGCCATCCTCTTGGGATAGCATTGTCCTGCCTCGGTCTTTGCAACTTCTATCACCTCTCTTATCTGTGGCAAATTGTCAGGCGGAATCTTATTTGGATCAATACCGTCAAGCCAGGAGCTGTCTTTATCCTTCCAAGTTATGTCTCGTTGTCGCAAGGACTCTTGCCTGACACAGATATAATCCGACTTAGGATCAAGATAATACAATTCCCGACTTGGGAGAGTTACTGTATTTTCCTGGCTAACCTTCCCGGGGCGCACGAATTCAATGCAAATTAGACCGTTTTCTCTGGAATAATCCGTCTCGCT
>CAYQKF010000202.1:0-5344 GCA_964417935.1 uncultured Pirellulales bacterium | reverse complement strand
ATTGACCTCATCGATTCGCCAATAGTAAGTTGTGCCTGGAACAAGACCGTCCGGATGGGCGAATCCGAGAAAACCGACAATAAGAGACGTACCGGCCTGGTTGCCTAAGAACGTCCCTTCGGCTCCGTCGTTAACGTCGTCAAAATTCTCGCCGAAGTACACATCGTGCGAGATGGCAAAATCTCCCGCGCGCCAGCTAAGGCTTGCCCATGTGGCCTCAAGCATGGCACCATCTTCCGGGTCAGGAAGTAAAGCAAGCGGGAATCCTTCACCGCCTCCCTCCATAACAGTCTGAATTTCATCTTCCGTCAGGGCTCGGTCGTAGATCCGAGCATCGTCCAATAGCCCGTCAAACCACCTGTTGCTCGCATGTGGATTCTGACCTATCGTTACATCCATGTCCTCAACCGTATTGATCGGCTCATCCGCTATGTCCGCATTGCTGGTTTCCAGGACCCCGTCCACATAGAGCTTGGTTTCTGCGACATCCGGAGAGCCGTCGTCCTCCAGGACGACGGCAATGTGGTGCCATTCATCGTCATCGATTTTAGTCGTGCCGAAGTGGTAGCCATTGTGGACTTCGCAGCGCAATTCACTGTCGCCGCCACCGAGCTGGTTGACGCGCACGATCCACTTGGTGCCGGGTTCAAGCAGCCCCCAACCGAAGATAACACCGTCGGTTGTCAGGGTCTTGATCCAGGCGCTACACGTACGAGCATTTGTTCCCAGGACACCTTTGTATCCGGGGACGACCACGTAATTGTCTAACGAGACCTTCAGTGCGCCACCACTGACTCCCTCCGACCACTCGGGAGAGCCCACGAACTCACCGTGGTGACCGTAGCCGCTTGAGTCAACGGCCTTGGTCCCGGAACCGTCATCGAACCTCCACCAGCCGACAAGGCTTGGGTCGGCAGCATTGACTGCATTTGTCAGAACTATACTGAGCCCCAAAACAAAAGAAGCCAAATAGATCAATTTCTTAGACATAATAGTCCTCTTTCAAAAATTTAATCCCGGCTGTTAATTGAAATGTAAAAACTTCACTACGATGCGTAAAGTTCTTATTAAAACCTTTGTGCTTTGCACAATAACTCCTCCTCTATTAAGAAGCTACAAAGTTCCCGTGCCTCGGAGGGCCGGAATCCACAGATAGGCGTCCACGCGCCCAACTCTAATTAACCTTATTTGTACCAAATTAACCACCTTCCCGTCAAGGAAAATCTTTATGTTATATATTTGCATACGTTCTTTGAAAAGATTGTGCAGAAAACGAAGGAACGGTATAATACGGCATAGATTGCCTGGTGACGAGCCTTTTGAGTGATTACTTTATGCCGGAAGCGTTATATTTCGAGATAGAGAAAGTCAAGTGAGTCTCAACGTTTCAGAGATCAATGCCTGAGAACCTAAAGAAACTGAACCAAAATATAGCAGAAATCTCAACCTGGTTAAAGTGTGACAAGATTCCCTGGGTGATTGCGGGGCCTTGCAGTGCCGAGTCTGAACACCAAGTCATTTCAACGGCCCGAGAACTGACGAAGTCTCCCCATGTGAAGGTTTTTCGTGCCGGAGTTTGGAAACCTCGCACACGTCCCAACACCTTCGAGGGTGTCGGCAAAGTCGGCTTGGAATGGCTCAAGGCAGTCAAGAACGAGACGGCTCTGCTAACTACGACCGAGGCAGCAAACGCACAGCACATTGAGCTCTGTCTCGATAATGACGTTGACATTCTCTGGATTGGAGCAAGAACGACGGTAAACCCATTCCTTGTACAGGAGATAGCCAATGCGCTGAAAGGAGTCGATGTACCCGTACTTGTGAAGAACCCCATCAATGCCGAGCTTGGTCTGTGGATAGGAGCTATCGAAAGATTGTATAACGCCGGCATAAGAAAACTTGCTGCCATACACAGAGGTTTCTCAACTTATGTGGAGATGGCATACCGCAACCGTCCAAACTGGCAGATTCCTATCGAGCTGAAAAGGTTACTCCCGAACCTGCCTCTTATTTGTGACCCGAGCCACATGGGCGGCAATCGAGATTTCATAGAACCCATCTCTCAGATGGCGCTGGATTTAGGCATCAAGGGCCTTATGATCGAAACCCACATCGACCCGGACAGGGCGTTGAGTGATTCGAAACAGCAGATTACGCCCAATGTCTTAATCGAGCTGCTCGACAGGCTTAGGGCACGAAATGCGGCGATAACAGACAAACAAGTAAAAGGAAAGATAGCCCGTCTGCGTGCAGAGATCACCCACGTGGATTCACAAATCATACAAGACCTGGCAGAAAGGATGAGATGGGTTGGGGAGATAGGTAAACTCAAGCAACAACACAGTATTTCCGTTCTTCAACTTAATCGATGGGAGAACCTTCTTCAGGACCACATGGCCAAAGCGCAGCAGCTCGGCTTAGACAGCGAATTCATCAAGGCAGTATTCGAACTCATCCATGCCCAGGCAGTAAAAAGGCAGTTGTAGAAGCATCCCAACCACGAACTAAAAACCCTCTCCCCAAAGCCCCCCAGAGCCGCTTTGGAAAAACAAACTTAGAGCCTATCCGAATAACTATTTGCTCTCGCCTGTCATTCTGAACCCTTCGCTTCGCTCGAGGACAGGCTCCGCGCAGCGAAGTAAAGAATCTCCTCTTCGTTGGCCAGATTCTTCGGCTTCGCCTCAGAATGACAAAGGATGAAGGATTATTCGGATTGGCTCTTAACCCCGGATTTCCCAGGTAAATCCGTGCAAAAAATAAGATTATGATAGCCAAAGTGGTGCGAAAAATCGCACCCTACATGGCTTGACAAAAAATCACGCTTGTATAGGGCCTAATTCTCCGAAAAGTACGATCGAACCCAAAATCTCAATACAGAAAACCAAAAAAACGTTACTTGTTAGATACAAGGTGGCACTGTTAAGTAGGCCTATACACAAAAAGGGCGAATTGATTTCACATAACCTTTTCAAAGGACCACGTGATGAACTGGTTCTTTGACGCTTGACAGGGGCTTCGGCCAGGATTGGGGTTTCCCAGTTCCATCGTAACGGTAAGACAATGGAGGAAGATAAAATGAAGCGCATACTGAAAATGCTACGAGGTAACCGGCGTTCGCGGCAGCCCCGCCAGTCCTCGGGGACGCCCGTGTTTGAGCGTCTTGAGCCAAGACTCTTGCTGAACGCGGTTCCGTATATGCAGGACTTTAGCTTGGGCAAACCCGGTGGTGCCGATGGTTGGGAGTACTACTCCGACAATGAAGGGCGGATCGAGGTGGTGAACGAGCGTCTGCGTATGGACGACACAGTAGGCAACGGCACGTACTCTCTGAATGAGTCGATTTTGCATGTGGATCTCTCGGGCAAGACTGGTGTGACGCTGACTTTGGATCACTGGAGTCTGTGGGATGAGTCAAATACCCTTCCCAGCAGCTTTGTAGGCCGGTATAAGGCCGACGGGATAGCGTTGAGTGTCGATGGTCAGCATTGGGTGAAGGTCACTGACTTGACAGTTAATTTCACGAATCAGTCGTTTGATCTGGATCCTGTGTTGCAGCAGGCCCAGGCCGCCGCCGGTAGTTCGGACCTTTCGGATGTGCGGATCAAGTTCCAGCAGTACGACAATTATCCGGCGTTCTCAGATGGGCGCGAATTCGATAATATCCGGATTACCTCGACCTTACCGGAGATACAGGTTCTGGGCAATGGTCAAATCATTGCGGACGGGGATACAACGCCGAATTCTAATGACGATACGGACTTTGGTAGTGTTCCTCAAGGCAGTTCTGTAGTACGGACGTTTACAATCAGGAGCACGGGAGCTGCCGCTCTTAATTTGACGGGCGTTCCCAAGGTACAATGGACTGGCAGCACCGACTTTACTGTGGTTCGGCAGCCCGGTTCTCCGGTTGCCCCCAACGGGGGGACCACGACATTCCAGATCCAGTTTAGTCCGAGCGGTCCTGGGCTTAAGACGGCAACGGTACAGGTTGCCAATGATGATGGTGACGAGAATCCGTATGATTTCGTAATCCAGGGCATTGGTTCGTCTTCTCCTGGTCCTCAGATACTTCTTTCAGAGGACTTTAATGATGGCAATTACAATGGCTGGCAACTTGTAGACCAGGGTACTATTGGCTCAATGGCCTGGTCGGCTGCAACCGGTGTTATGGTTCAAAGCTCGAATGTCCACTCGTTACCTGCCGGTAATGAGTTACCTAAATTAGGTACATACGCATACTGGCAAGCCGGCACCGGGTGGACAGACTATACAACGGCAGTTACGATTAAGTCTGATGATAATGATTCTATAGGTGTTATGTTCCGCTATCAGGATGAGAATAACTACTACAGGTTTAGCTGGGACAGGCAGCGAAGCTCCCGTCGGCTGGTCAAATGTGTTGCCGGTCAATTTACCCTCTTGGCGGAAGATTCCGTACCGTATGTTATTGGTCAGAATTATGAACTTAAGATTGTTGCCGACGGCACCACATTGCAGGTATCTATTGACGGCAGCTCAGTTTTCTCAGTAAATGACAGCAGTTTGTCTTCAGGTACTATAGCGTTATACAACTGGGGTAATATGGGCAGTTACTTCGATGATATTGTGGTTGAGTCCGCTTTTGTCAATCAGGCCCCGATTATTTCATCTGTTACGGCTACGCCTTCTACTATTTCAGATGAGGAGACTTCTCAATTACAGGTGAATGCGACTGACCCGGATAATGGGCCTAGTGCGTTGACGTACAGTTGGTCTGTGCAGCCGGGCCAGGGCAGTCTGAGCGATGCAAGTATAGCCAATCCGGTATATACTCCTCCGAATGTGAGCGCGACCCAGACCTTTACGCTGACGGTTAAGGTCTTTGATGGTGTGGACATAACCTCAAAGACGGTTGATATTACTGTAACGGATGCAGCTCCTCCTGGTCCTCAGATACTTCTTTCAGAGGACTTTGATGATGGCAATTACAATGGCTGGCAACTTGTAGATCAAGGCACTGTTAATGGACCTATGGCTTGGTCGGCCGCAACCGGAACTATGGTTCAAAGCTCGAATGTTTACTCGTTACCTACCGGCAATGAGTTACCTAAATTAGGTACATACGCATACTGGCAAGCCGGCACCGGGTGGACAGACTATACAACGGCAGTTACGATTAAGTCTGATGATAATGATTCTATAGGTGTTATGTTCCGCTATCAGGATGAGAATAACTACTACAGGTTTAGCTGGGACAGGCAGCGAAGCTTCCGTCGGCTGGTCAAATGTGTTGCCGGTCAATTTACCCTGTTGGCGGAAGATTCCGTACCGTATGTTATTGGTCAGAATTATGAACTTAAGATTG
>CAYQKF010000201.1:0-5401 GCA_964417935.1 uncultured Pirellulales bacterium | reverse complement strand
ATAATGATTGTAAATCATTATTTAGTATAAATTTACGTATTTTGCAGAAGCCTTCAGACATATCATAAAGGAGGTAAAAGATGAGCGGTATTTTTGGAGTAGTCTCGAAGGAAAATTGTGCACAAACCCTTTTCTATGGCACAGATTATCATTCGCATCTGGGAACAGAATACGGAGGTATAGCGGTGCTTGGAGAAGATTTCGCCCGCCAGATACACAACTTGAACCAGAGTCAGTTTAAGTCAAAATTCTATGATGATTATAGAAGTATAAATGGCAACAAGGGCATCGGCGTTATCAGCGACTATGAGGAACAGCCTATCTATCTGAATTCAAGATTTGGACCATTTTGTATAGTAACCAGCGGATTTGTAGAAAACGCGGATGAATTGGCAGTAAAACTGTTAAAGGAAGGAATATCCTTCAGCGAAGTAAGCAAAAGAGCGGTTAATACCACGGAGTTAATGGCAAAATTAATCAACCAGGGAAACGATTTGATAGATGGCATAGAGAAGATGTTTGAGGTTATAGAGGGCTCCTGCTCACTCTTGTTGCTGCATAAAGATGGAATATATGCGGCAAGAGACAGGCTTGGATATACACCACTTATCATTGGCAGGCGGCCGGACGCGTGGGCGGTGACTGCTGAGACCAGTGCCTTTCCAAATAATGGATTCGATGTTGCAAAACACGTTGAACCGGGAGAGATAATTCTGATAAATGAAAATGGCATAGTGCAAAGAAGGCCGGGCACAGGAAATGTAAACCAAATCTGCGCATTTCTCTGGATATATACCGGTTTTCCTGCGTCAAACTATGAAGGAATAAATGTAGAGATTGTCAGGGAAAGATGTGGGCGCTTCCTTGCAAAACGCGATAAGGATATTGAGGTTGATGTGGTCTCAGGGATTCCGGACTCCGGATGTGCTCATGGATTAGGATATGCGATGGAATCGGGCAAGCCGTTCAGACGCCCCCTTGTTAAATACACGCCAGGATACGGTAGAAGTTATACGCCGCCTTCACAGCAAACACGCAATCTCGTCGCAAAGATGAAACTTATCCCCATTAAAGAGGTAATTGAAGATAATAGCATTGTCGTGTGTGAGGATTCTATAGTGAGGGGGACCCAGCTTAAGAACTTCACAAAAAAAAACTCTGGGATTGCGGCGCCAAAGAGATACACGTAAGATCTGCCTGCCCACCTCTGATGTTTCCTTGCAGGTTCAATCTTTCCACGCGTTCCATCCATGAGCTTGCTGCCCGTAAAGCCATTCGGTCTCTGGAAGGCCATGACCTAAAAGATGTGTCGGAATATACCGACCATAATTCTGAAAAATACAAAAGAATGGTGGAATGGATTGCCAGGGATTTAGGTGTCTCAACACTTAGATATCAGACTGCGGATGATATGATTAAGGCCATCGGGCGGCCCAAAGACAAACTCTGTCTCTATTGCTGGACCGGCGAATGTCCGGAATCAGCACGTCCAAAAGCGGCGAGGACGATAGATATTGTGGAAGTAAAGCCAGATGCAACCAGGACAACAGAAACAAAGGTCGAACTCTAAAATGGATTTTGCTTGGGCCTGCTTTTGCAGGGATAAACTCCGGGTGGTATTTCTTTGAGAGCCGCCCACTTATGATTATGCTGGCGCCTTCAAAGCGATAAATCCCAGCCTCAATAGAGGCTGTTTTCAACTAAATTTTTTGGAGAAGAACCAATAATTTTGATAGATTGAAATAATGATGCAGAAAACGAAATATGCCAAGTTTGCCGCGGCAGTGGCAATCTATGTCGCCTTTGCTGTGTATCTGTATCGGCCGTACTTCAAAAACTTCGACAGAGTCCAGTATCTCCTGGTTGTAAATGTATGTTTGGCCTCTCTGGGCTGTTACGTGCTTAGTCGGCGGTGGGTGGCTGGATTTGGTGAGTCGTTTTTTGCGGGAGCTATTTTCGGCTTCGGGCCATTCATACTCGGGTTGGCTAAATTTCACCCTACAGCAGGTCTTTTGACAGCGGCTATACCATGGTTTTTTTGCCCTGCTGCGTTTGGCCCCAAAGCGAAGTGGCGATGGTTAAGGATTCCGCTTTCGGTTCTGCCGTTTCTGGCAATAGTGCTTTTCTTTCAGGTATCCACTCACTACCGGTTGTTCCCGGTTTCAACACAGGCCAGGCTGCATTTAGCCGACCTGTATGGCTTATTAGCTCCGCTTGTCACCGCTCAGCGAAACACAACTCTAATCGGCTTTTACCATATTCCAATAGCGGCGCTGGTTATGGGTTTTTCTATGCTGCTGGTGGCTCGGCGGTTCGGTATAATGCTAATTTTTGCTGTCGGCACGATATTGTCTTTTTGCGATTCTTTCTTTGGCATCAGCCCGATTATCTGGTTTGCTATATCTATGTTATGCTGCTCAGTGCTTATGAGTGCAGGTATGCAGGGACTCGCCTGTGCCGGCTTCGCCGACCGCGGGTGGGTCCTGGCAGCCGCAGCGATTATGTGCACCCTTGCCATTGTAACATTACTGCTGGCAACAAAATACTTTCAGACATTTTTAGGAATGGGGGCAGGATACGCAAAACTTTTTACCGAAGCCGGGAAAATGTATGTACTCGGCGCGATTGTGGCTGCGATTATTTTCTTTATGATACGTGCGAAATTGCGAATGCGGCAGTTGCGACGAATCGTCCTTTATGCAGCAATGGCAGTGGATATATTTCTCGGTGCAAGGTTTATAGTAGATAAGATTCTTTGAATAGAATCTCAGAGTCGTCCTTTGTCATTCTGAGGCGAAGCCGAAGAATCTGGCCAACGAAGAGGAGATTCTTCACTTCGCTGCGCTCCGTTCAGAATGACAGGCGAGAGCGAATAGTTATTCGGATAGGCTCTAAAACGTTTCCCGCTGGATTTGGCTAAGGTAGAATCGGCCATCGTTGCGCATAAAATTTATAATGGCGTCAAACTGCTGGTCTATGAAGTTAGTCTCGTTGGAGACTATCGCTATCGCGATAACCGCACTGCTCTTGCTGTCCTGATGGTCAACTTCGGCAATTGAGGTATTGAATCTGCTTTTGAGTCGGCCGATTACACTTTTGACGATGCTTCTTTTTCCTTTGAGCGAAGTTACGCCCTGCATAGATAAATGAGCTGTTAGCACACCAACAATCATAAGGTAAATTTCTCAAATTTCGGCTCTTGTCATTCTGAACGGAACGAAGTGGAGTGAAGAATCTCTTACCTTACACAATGGTAGCTGATTCCTATTTGTAAGCCGGATCCTTCGCTTCGCTCAGGATGACGAAGGAACATCGAACATCAAGTGCCTCGATGTTGCTTTTGGATCTTTTCCAATAACCGTTTGGTAGCTAAGATACCATCGTTTTCACTCAGCCTGTTGCCCTCGTACTCGACGCCGACGTAGCCGTGATAACCGACATCAAGGACAATCTTCATCATTCGGTAGTAATCAATCTTTGTCTCATCGCCGGTGTCGTTGAAGTCATAGCTTTTTGCGCTGACCGCCTTTGCGTATGGCATCATCATTTCGACGGAGTTGTAATTATCGGCCTCCGGCGGAAAGTTGCCGAAGTCGGGCAGTGTCCCACAATTGGGCAGGCTGACCTTTTTGATGACGCTGGTAAGCCACTGGCTGTTGGATGATAGGCCGCCGTGGTTCTCGACAATAACGTTAAGCTTGTATTCAACGGCCTTTTCGCTTAGACGCCGCAGGCCGTCGGCGGCCAGTTTGAGCTGTTCGTCGTATGAGCCGCTGGAGCTGGCGTTGACACGTATCGAGTGACAGCCGAGGTACCTGGCTGCCTTGAGCCACTTGTAGTGGTTCTCGACCGCCTGGGTACGCCGCTGCCGGTCGGGGTCACCGAGGGCGCCTTCGCCGTCGCACATAATCAATAAGGACTTAACGCCGTTATCTTTTGCCCGTTTTTTCATCTCGGCAAGGTAATTGGTGTCCCTGGCTTTGTCCTTAAAGAACTGATTGACGTATTCGATAGCCTCGATGCCGAATTGCCGGGCTTCGACGGCGAAATCAAGATTGTCCATCTTCGGCTGTTGTTGGCCGCGAAGCCTTCTGTGCCACGACCACTGTGCAAGGGAAATCCTGAACGGCTCTTTTGTTCCTCCCAACATCGCCTCGAGACTGGTGCAACCTTGCAGACAGAGACCGCCGGCGGTACCGGCACTTAATCCAAGAAATGTCCTTCGTTTCATAATGTCCTCTCTTTTGAAAAATTCGATTCTCAATACAAACGCAAAATACCAGAATCGCTCACCGGCGTCAAGGACTCTCTGCTCAATTTGAATTTCATTGATTACGAATAAGAATCCCAGCATCTAATACCGGTACAGAGGTGTTATTTCTGTTGACTTCGCCAGGTACATCCTCTTTTCTATATCGGCCATCACATCAGGCAGAATCTCGCCTATCCGCACTGGCTCGGAAGTCCGTTGTTTCTGCCGGACCTCAGACGATTCGACCTGGCAATTCACTATAAGGAACTCTTCCGCAAGCTGATCCGCATCAATATATTTTTCATTTCTGATATCCGCCATCCTTGCAATTCTGAGCAAAATGAAGAATCTCTAAACCCATTCGCTAAGTCTTTACGAATTGGCTTTCATTTGCGCTACGATCTGACAAACAAAACTTTCATTCCTGCGAAAGCAGGAATCTCTGAATCCAACCGCTTAACTGCTACGTATTATTTTTCATCTGTGCTACGATTTGACGGGTTTGGGGTGATTGGCTTTGATGGGCTTGTTTGAATGCAGAGGCAGAAGGGGCGTTTTGCTTTTTGAAAAGTTCGTTGCCGGCAACAATTTCCTGAAGGGCTTTGGATTTTGTCCTGGCTTGTCTTAAGAATCCAACAGCTCTTGTCCCATAAACTCCGCCCAATAACGCACAAATACCAATACCCAGTTCCAGCATAGAATCAGCTACTTCCCAGGCGTCCGGCCGGTCGGTCGATTCGGTCAAAGCGGCACGAGCAAGCTGCCAATTCGATTCGGCAAGCACATCTTCAGAGGTTTCGGTCGGTGGAAATTCTCTCGGCAGACCATAGTAAGAACTAAACACTCGAGACTGCACTTCACTTAGTTGTGTCAATGCTTGCAGTTTGTCTGAGGCAGATTCCGCCTTAGCTGTCTGTGTAGCCATCATCGCTGTGTGGTTGTGCAGCCAGGCATTCTGCTTTTGTGCCTCGGTCGGCGCAAAACGCAGACTATCACAGCCGGCCAACAAAAAACACATAAGTGCATAAGTGAGAATTTTTGTGCTCTTTTGTACTTTTACTCTTTTGCACTTTTCTTTCTTTTTCATCATTTCTCTGTAACCGGTCAGTTATGGGTGGGAAAGGGTGGATTATGACGAGTCAAACTTGA
>CAYQKF010000200.1:0-5637 GCA_964417935.1 uncultured Pirellulales bacterium | reverse complement strand
GATGTTGCTTCTTTAATGTTACTATTGGGATGTCCCACTGTATAGAAGAAGGCATCAATTCTTTCATCCTGTAATAAGCCGGGCGCCTCTACGGCTTTAACATATTCGGCAGAGAGGTCCCTGTCCTCAGCAAGACCCATCGCTTTTAGCACGTCCCTTGAGTTCTGCAAATATCCGGAGCCGGGATTTCCAAGATTTACCCTTTTGCCTTTTAAGTCTTTAATCTTCCTGATGCCGCTTTTCTCTGATGCGATTAAGGTGATTGACTCCGGGTGAACTGAAAATACGGACCGCAGATCCGTTTGTTTTCCGTATTTGGACCATTCAGCCAATCCGTTATACGCCTGATATTGCCTGTCCGATTGAACAACACCAAATACCAGGTCTGCGTTTAACACTGCATTAACATTGAATACGGAGCCGCTTGTCGATTCAACGGTCGCTTTAATCTCGTACTCATCAAATTTCTTATTAATCATTCGACATATAGCAACACCTGTCGGATAATAGATTCCCGTTACGCCTCCTGTGCCTATTGTTACAAAACTGACCTTCCTAACTTTACATCCTCCCAGAAGAATACTGATACCGACAAGAACAAGTGCATAAGAACGGTCTTTCTTCATTTGTTTTTCTCGTATGACTGCTTTGTTTAAACAAGACTTTTGCAAATACGCTATTATAAGAAAGAATCAACTTACGCAAAACCAGATAACTAAAGAAATCTCATTTTACTTTTACATATCCGCCCCAAGAAGCAAGCGGGGCCTGTACCAAATCAATTAGTACAGGCCCCGAATTGATGCAAATCTTTTGCCCTCTCGTTTGTCATTGCGAGTCCGCCAAAGGCGGACGCGGCAATCTCAGACTTTGAGAGCTTCTTAATCAACCACGTCCCCATATCTTGCTTCGCAATCCGCAGGATGCCTTACCGCAGAAGTAATGGGGGCCACAAAAATCAAGACTTACGGTGCCGGTTCCGGTTCTGGTGGTGCCGGTCGATACAGCCGAATATCGTCAAATAACACCATACCGGAACCACCAGCCTGAAGATTATTCTTATCACCGAAACCAATAGAAATCGTATTGACATTGGCAAGGTTCACGCCTGTGAATGCCTGCAGGTCGATAGTCCATTCCGTCCACTCCTCTATCAGCGCCGCGTCGGGATTATCGTGATAGACCGTCGCACTGCCGTTGAGAGCCACATACATCCGCTCAGCAGCATTAGAGGCATCAGCATAGAACCACAGCGACAATACTCCAACACCTTCTTCTGTCCAATCACGCGGCCAGATTAACGTCATGGTTGCCTCAGAGTATTTGAAATTGTTCTCGTAATAAAGCGGCATCGATTGACCACCGCCGTGAACAATCGTAGTCTCGGTAAAAGGAGGTTCAGCATGACCTGCCATAGAGCCATTCGTTGGGACTTCCCATCCGTCTATCCACGTACTGAATATCTCGTCGGGCGGGTAGTCGTTGTAGTCCTCAAAACCGTCTATCTCAATGAAGTCGGCTACCGTAAAGGTCCATACGTTGCCTTTGCTGATTGTCGCGTCGGTATTATACTCATCGATGCGCCAGTAGTAAGGCCCGCCGCCCCATTCAACGCCTTCGGCTGGAGTGTAAATTGTAACACCCTGTCGGCCTCGATATATACCGGTCGTATCGGATGCATCGGCATCGACAACAGCATCTCTATCGGTGCCGAAGTACACATCGTGCCCAGATGCATTATCTCCCGCCGACCAGCTAAGAGGCGTCGCCTCTTTGATGTACGGTGTTGAGCCATTAATCGGGTTCGGACCCCAGGCAATTAATGGATCTCCTCGCATGGCCAAAGCAATCTCTTCGACCGTCAGTGCCTTGTTGTAGATGCGCAGCTCATCGATGTCGCCGAATACTGGGGACCCACCGCCCCTGCTTCCGTTGAAGCTGGTTGCTTCGGAGTTAGCGCCTATGAAGCCGTACCGCATGGTATCACTACCAAAGGTCGCTCCTCCTGATGTCGAAGGCTCTGCAAAACCATCGATATAGATAATTAGCCTGCCATTGTCGAACACACCACAGACATGGTGCCACAGCCCATCGTCCACGCGAGTAACGCTGCCGTAGTCAATCTGTCCTGAACTGGTCATCACATGCCAGCCCACCTGGCCGGGGCCGACGCCGTTGAGGTTGATCGCCAGGCGCCAGTACTGGTCGCGGTCAAACGAAGCAATGTACTGCTGGCTCCAAATCTCCGTCCGAATCCAGGCGCAGACAGTCACCCCGGTGTTGTCCGTGCTGTTGTAATGCATGTTTTGAATCGCCACGGAGCCGCCGCCACCGAAGTTCAGGGCGGCATCACCAAGAAAACCGGGGATGGCCCATTCCGGACCGAAGAGTGTACCGTGATTGCCATGACCGGACCAGTCGAGGGCAGTAGTGCCCATACCCTCATCAAACGTCCACCAGCCGACAAGGTTAGGGTCGGTAATGGGGATAACGGGTAGGGTTTTGAAGCTCCAGACATCGCCTTTATATGTAGCGACGCCGTCGAACTCATCGACTCGCCAGTAGTAAACCTTATCCAATTCAAGTGTGCCGGGAGTATAGGTCGTCTCTGACTGGGGCAGACCCACAACGGCATTGTTCACATCATCAAAATTGTCGCCAAAATATACGGTGTGTAATTTCGTACCGAAACCAGCCGTCCAGCCAAGCTCTACGTTCGGGTCTATAAATTTGATACCATCAGTTGGGATTGGGTCATAGGCGGTCTTAGGGGGAATCCAAAAGCTCCAGACATCTCCTTTCCACGGACTGTTCGGCTCGGTGTCATTGACCTCATCGATTCGCCAATAATAAGTTGTGCCTGGAACAAGACCGTCCGGATAGGCAAATCCGTGAAAGCCAACAATAAGCTTTGTTTCGGTCTGGTTGCCTACAAACGTACCTTCTGCTCCGGCATTCACGTCGTCAAAATTGTCACCCAGATACACATCGTGAGAGACTGCGAGATCTCCCGACCTCCAGGAAAGGCTCGCCCATGTGGCCTCAAGCATCGCACCATCAGCCGGGTCAGGACGTAACGCAAACGGCATAGCCCCGCCCAGCTCATCTTTTCCCTGTGCCATGTTTGTCTTCACTTCTTCTTCACTTAAAGCTCTGTCCCATATCCTGACTTCGTCGATCACGCCAGACCAATACTCATTCTGACCCCCACCGGCAGCGTTTACAAGATTGCCGACACAGACAGGATCTGGCGTAACGTTTATTTTGCCGCTTGTTTGAGTCGTGCCTACCGGCTCTCCATCCACGTATAGTATAATCTCTTGGCCGTCATACGTTCCAGCTATATAATACCATGTGTCTTGTACAAGTGTTGGGCCCAGGATGTATTGCCAGACCCCCCCGAGATTAAGGGAGAACCGCAGCACACCACTGTTATCCATCCTGATGTCATAGGAAAACGTGCCATTACCCAATACATTAGTGGGTGATTTCCCAACTATGGTTCGCCAATCTGCTGTAAGATTGGGTCCCGGTTTGGCCCAGGCCATCATTGTGATCTCGTCCTCGATATCCAGCGTTGCATTAGTCGGCACCACAATCTGGTCGTCAGTCGCATCAAACATCAACGCCCCGCCAAACTTTCCCTCTACCGACTCCGGATTGCCTCCTAACGTGCCATCATTCGCAAATTGAGAATGATCCTTTGCCTCACCCGCTGCGTCATCATCGAACGGTAAATATAAAACTAAAGATGGATCCTGTGCATTTAGAGTGGACGACAGTACCACCAGGACAAAAACCATAAATGCACCCATTCGTTTGCTCAGTTGTCTACGCGTCTTAACTCCTCCTTCAAAGATTAAATATAGTTTGTTAATTGAGTTGTAAAATCTTAACTGCGAATAACAAAGTCTCAATTACATCTCTGTACCTCGCATAATACGCAGTAGCTCCTCCTTTATCGAAAAAAATATAAAGAATCCACAAGCCCACAATCCACAACTTCGCGGGCACGCACTTCACCCATTGTATTTATACCAAATTGCTCATCTTCCCGTCAAGAGAAAAATTTGAAATATTATCCCGCTTCCTGGCTGTAGGTTACCTCACAAATGGTCAGGAGCAATACATAAAAACTCCACGGATTTGCCAAAAAAGAGAAATCCAGCTATTTTGGAAGTGCCGACTTGATTTCGGCTATCGTTACTCCCAGGGTTGCTTTGGCAATCATATCAAGGTCGGCTTCGGGGCCTTGCAGATGATACGTACGATGTATGTGCAATATCGCCTCACCCGGTTTTAAGGCCGCTGCCGGGGACGATGTTTCAAGTTCATAAAATGGCCCGAGAGGTTTAGAGCCAGGTTCGGAAGGTCCATCATTGTATGAATTAACCACGTCGCCCTTGTACGGTTCGCCCTGAAGCTCCCACATTGAGTTCACATAATCGACAGCAGTCTCGGGTTTGTTGTACTGGACGATTGTCAAGACTTTATTGACGGCATCGTAACTGCCAAGTGTCGGCCTGGCGCGTTGGGGCGAGAGACCTATCTTACTGCGGTATTGTCCGTCACCACTAAAGAATAACACGCCGTCTTCGACAACCAACCGATTTGCTGGAACTTTACCAAAGTAGGCATCGTTCACAGTCGGGCCAAGCTCACCCTCCGGGCCTGCGTTGAAGGGGACAACAATCGTGGTTGCCGGCGACGGATTGAACATACCAAGGATCCAGATTGAGAGCAATCCGGTTTCTTTCTTCCAAGCCTTTGTGCCTGTGTTGGTCATTTTGTTGTTTGATTCAAAAGCAACCATTTTAACTGTTTTAGCCGGAGTTATTCCCAACGCTTCGAGCGCTTCGCTGCGTTCAAGAACTCGAATTTCACGGTCCACGCGAAGGTTAAAAATAGTGCGCGAGTAGTTCTCCAATTGCATATCCTTTCTCAGAAATGCACGGCTTTTAGATTTGGAGACAAGCTCAAACGGCTCTGTATCAATGGGCGCAGGGGTAAACCAGTGCTCGAGGTCGAACTGCACATCTTTCTTGAAAAATACCGAAAATTGTCCGCCCTCAGGTCCGATCCAGAAACGGTCTTCACCACCATAAACATTGATGTGCTCGGCCGTTTTTTCGGAAGCGATTAGTTCACGGTTAATCCAGCCGAAACTTAATCCGTCCATTCCCTCGGCGGTACTGGTCATTGCGCGTCCCTGCAGCGTGGGCAAAACGGCCACCTGGCTGTTGCCGGATGTATCTGATAAAATGACTACGTCCGTATGTTCGTTAAGGAATGCCAGGTCGTTACCAAATGTCTTTTTTGCCATTTCCGTCTTTTCCTCCACACAGCCTGCCAAGGTCGCAATAAATATCAGAACAATCAACAATTTTACACATCTCATTGTTTGCCTCCCTACTTACTTCGTTCTTATGAGTTTTGCAAAACTTCAGTTCTTATAATAAAACACTCCGTGATACAGGTCAAGCTGTAAAATAACTGTTTTTTCAAACGATTTGAGGATTATTTGGACTTGGAATTTACTGACCGGGCGAAGGAGCAGAGGCGGTCCAGTTGTCAGGGTCATCGCCGTAATTGGCTGGTACTTTCCGCGTAAGTGATTTGCCGCCGCCGTCCGGTTCG
>CAYQKF010000199.1:0-5856 GCA_964417935.1 uncultured Pirellulales bacterium | reverse complement strand
ACAGAAAAAACGATGATTTCGCAGTCCGAAAAAACAAACCCAATTCAAAGCCAATTTCTTCAAAGGCCAAAATGAACGCAAACGCTTTTTCACAAAAGGATTGTGAAAATGAAACCGCCTTCAGGCCCAAAAAAACAAACCCAAACAAACCCAATTTCAAACCAGACGACGGTTTTTCTGCTCGGCTTGGTTGTTGTGATGTTCCGTTGATTTACAATTATCTCCTGCCAACAATAGCCAGGTCTCAATTGTTATTGATGCAACACGCAATAAGCAATACTATATACCAGCTATGTTTAAAAATATTTCCATAATCGGCGATGGCGGGATGGGCACCGTTTTAGCTATGCTGTTCTGTGAGAAGCGTGAAGCGAGCGACGAGCGACCTGCGACGAGACACGAAGTACGGATGTGGGGTTACGACCGTCAGCAGTTAGAACAAATAGAGCAGAATCGCGAGAATAAGAAATTTCTGCCCGGCTATAAACTGCCCGGACAGCTTGTATTTGAAGCCGACGACCAGCGTATAATGGCCGGGGCGGACCTGATTGTCTCCGCCGTGCCGTGTCAGTTTATGCGTGGGGTTTGGAAGCGCTTGAAAGATTACGTTCCGCAGGGCGTTCCCATCGTCTCGGTCGCCAAGGGTATTGAGAATGATACTTTGCTTCGCCCGACTCAGATAATTGGGGAGATATTGGACGAAAAACGAGGGACGAGGGACGAGAGACGAGGGACGAGATTTGCTGTGCTTAGTGGGCCTACGATTGCCGATGAATTAGCCCGAAGACTTCCGGCTACGGCCTGTGCGGCAGCCGACGACGAAGCATTGGCTCAAGAGATTCAGCACACCTTTTCCGATGGAGTGCCCTGGCTGCGTGTCTATACCAATACTGACATTGTTGGAGTAGAGTTAGCCGGTGCTATGAAAAATATTATTGCCATAGCTGCGGGGGTTATAGACGGCACAGGCACCGGTGATAACGCCAAGGCGGCCCTTTTGACCAGAGGACTTGCCGAGATAACTCGTCTGGGGATTGCAATGGGAGCCAGAGAGCAGACCTTTGCGGGCTTGACTGGCCTTGGTGATTTGGTTACTACCTGCATTTCGCCCAAGGGAAGAAACCGCTCATTCGGCGAAAGGGTAGGCAAAGGGCAAACCGCAGAGCAGGCCCAAAGGGCTACCGAATCGGTCGTTGAGGGCTTTGCCACCTGCAAATCGGTAGTCGCTCTTGGGGTCCGATATAATGTTGAGATGCCGATTACACAGGCCGTCTATGAGGTGTTGTTTGAGAACAAGCCGGTACGGACGGCGATTGCAGATTTAATGAAACGCCGACTCAAGGCCGAATGATTAATCTCGATACTCGATTCTCGATTCTTGATACTCGTTAAATGGTGAGTGGTTAATTGGTGAGCAGTAATTAACCAATTAACCAGATTAGTCCTATAAACCTTGTTTTCTCCCCCCTGCTGCAAGAACTTCCGCAATCATTTCATATTCATTTTGAGAGGACTTTTCCCTGTGTGAAAAATCTTTAAGCTTTTGAGAAAATTTTCTTTAGAGGAAGATTTAACAATAAAAAACTGGTTTTCTGAGCAGAAGCTATACCAACGTATTTGGAACGGTGATTTTATCAGAAGTGAGGGCGTCTTTTTGCAATACTCTTCAAAATGGGGGCCAAATATTTTTGCACACGTTTGGCTTTCTTGCCTTCTGTTTTATATATTTTAGTTAGTATCGAGGTTGTTAGAGGTATAAGGCCAGGTAATTTAATGCAGGTATTAACCCTGAATCCCGATAAATCAATGATTTGGCCGAGGGCGTTCGTTTTGTAGGGGCGGTTCGCGAACCGCCCGTACAGCGAAATGGGAACCCAGGCGTAAGCCTAAGCTCGGTTGGTGCGAGGCAACAAGATAAAAAGCCATACAAGTGTTATATAGGCGTTACGCCTGACACAAGATACGCCATTGCGGGTGAAACTTAATATGTTTGGACTCTTTAAAAATCGCGCATATTCGATTGGTGTTGATATTGGGGACGATGGCCTCAAGCTGGTCCAGCTTGGAGATAACGGAAAGGGTGTAAGTTTAATTGCCGGCAGCAGTGAAAATCTGCCGAAGGGTGTGAAACCAGGCAGCGGCAAGTGGCAAAGATGGGCTATCGAAACTATACGTCAGTTGACATCAAATGGCGATTTTCAGGGCAAAGAAGTGATAGCGGCAATGCCGAGCCGTGAGTTGTTTATTGACCATATAAAAATGCCGAAGACAGATGATAGTAAGCTCGAAGAAGCTGTCTTTTCAAGGATAAAACAGAAACTGCCGTTTGAACCTGTCAGAGAGAACACAATGATGCAGTACATCCCTATGGAGAATGATAATGTTCTTGTAATGGCAGCCGAGCGCAAGATTATCGACAGACATCTGGCGATATACGAAAAGGCCGGGCTGGCGATTAAGTCGATAGGTGTTTGGCCGGTAGCGCTGGCAAATTGCTATACCAGGTTTTTTGGTCGGCGTAAATCCGACCTTGAAGCGATTGTAATACTCGTTTGTATTGAGGCGAACTGTACTAATGTTGTTATTTGCCGTCATAAGAATTTGCTTTTTGCTCGTTCTATATCAATAGGACTGAGCCAGCTCGGTAACAAGAAACTATTAAACAGATTTGTGTTGGAGTTGACCACCTGCAGACGGCACTTCGCCTCAATGTACCCAAAAGCTCAAATCGAGCGTCTGATTTTCCTTCCAGGCCAGACTGTAGATAAAGAGGTATGTGTGACGATAGCAAAGCAGTTGGAAATACCGGCACAGGTGGGAGATTGTCTGGCGGCAGTGGAAATAACTGATCCCCGTCGTTTGGGCAGGGACTCAGAAGATGATAAAGGGTCTTTAGGCACCCCGATAGATAGAAGGAATTGTCAGATTAACTGGGCTATCGCGTTTGGGCTTAGCCTGTCGTAGAGACACTGACGGACACTGACGAGAACACTGAAAGACACCGACAAATCAGTGTTAGTCAGTGTTAAGGTCAGTGTTAGTCCATGTTCTAAGAGGAGGCAAACTAAAAATGGCTAATATAAATTTTGTGCCTGATGATTACGTTCAAAGCAACGAATCGCGCAGAACAAACCTGATGTATCTTGTGTTGTTTGCGGTGGTGATGATTGCGCTATGCGGTTCATTTATGACTATCAAGATACGTCAGCGGGCCTGTAGTATTAAGGAAAAACTCGTAACTACAAAGATGGCCCAGATACAAGAGGCCATAAAGCAGTTTGAAGAGCTTCAGGCAAAGCGCGGGGCGATGATGAGGACGGCTCTTACTACAGCAGAGCTGCTTGAGCCGGTGCCCAGAAGTGTTTTGTTAGCGTCATTGACGAATAACCTGCCTGTGGGGGTTTCGCTGTTGAAGCTGAACCTCGTTCAGAAAGAACCCAGGCAGACCAGCCGGGTTGCGCCAAAAAGTAAATATCAAGCCACACAGGCTAAAAAAGCAGCGTCGTCTGAAGAGAAAGTCTCAGGAGAGAAACTGTTAGAGACTCATATAGATATTGAAGGTATGGCTCCAAGCGACCTTCAGGTTGCAGCCTATATCGAACAGTTGAGTAATTCGAGTTTGCTGGACAATGTGGCGCTGGTGGAGTCAAAAGAATACAAAATCGAGGATAGCGCCACATTTAGGCGATTCAAATTGATGGCAATGCTCAGGAAAAATATCCATCTTACCAGGGAAGACGTTAAGAGCATCAGGAGCAAAGCTGAAAATACAGTATGGAATTTTTAATGCGGTGAGTGGTGAGTAGTGAGTAGTGCGTGGTCAACTCACCAATTAACTAATTAACCAAAATAAGATGAGGGTATAATTATGACAAGCGGTTTCAGAAAAACTGTGTTTTCCGCCTTATTGTTCGGTGTAGCTGTAATCGGTTACCAATATATGATTAAGCCGGCTAACAGCCACCTGGCTGATGCAAAAGGGCGTCTTGAAACAAAATTGACTCAATTTGCCAAATTCGGGAAAGCTGCTGCAGCGGCAGAAGACCTTACAAAGCAGCTTGAGCAGTTGGAAGAGGCGATAAAGTTTTTTGAAAGCAAGCTGCCGCCGAAAAGTCAGATTCACGAGGTGCTTGAGCAGGTAACTGTGATTGCCCAAAAGCAGGGTCTAAAGCCTAAGACAATTCGAACACTCAAGGAAAAAGATAATAGCGGCTACATAGAGCAGCCGTTAAAAATGGAATTGGTGGGCAATTTTAGTTCCTTTTACTCGTTCCTATTAGAGCTTGAGAAGCTGCCGCGAATAATGAAAATTCGCGAGCTTAAGTTGGATAAGCAGACAAGCACCGAAGGCCAAATAGCTGCTGATTTTGTAATAAGTATATTTTTCCAGAATAAAACCGGTTAATTGGTTAATTGGTTAAATAATTACCATTTACCAGCTTTAATGGAGCTTAATTATGTTATCTTTTTTACGCGACCAAAGCCTTGACGATTTACCGGCACAAAAAAAGACGAACATAAGCGCCGGCAAGGCACCTGGTGACGGTACCGACAAATCACAGGAGTCTGAATACCTTACCGTAGCGGCTCAGGGAAAACGAGTTCGCAAAAGTACCACGTTGCTTGCTGTTTTGTTTATTATAGGCCTGTTGTGCCTTTGGTTTATGATAAAAAAGAGCACACCCAAATCAGCATCAGCAGTGGTTGATAACAAGGAAGAGACGCTCATTGAGACGGCCATCGCCCGACTCACCGGCGTTAAGTCAAAAATGTTCAGTAGCATGGATGAAATAGTCAGTAAATTCTATGAGTTTTCCGACGTGCCGCAGGTCAAGGTCAATGAACTAGCGAAAAATCCTTTTGAGCTTGAAACGTTTTTAGACAAAATAAAGGAGAAACCTGGTGCCGGGGAAAAAGCTCACGAAATTGATGCTAAAATGCTCGGCTACCAGCAGATGAGACAGAAATCTAAAACCTTGCAGCTTTTGAGTATTATGCAATCGAACGAGGGAAATTGCTGTATGATTGATGATAGAATTCTCTATGAAGGGGATTCAATAGAAGGTTTTAAGGTTTGCCAAATCGGTGATAGTTTCGTTAAGCTTGAATCGAACGGTGTGGAAATAATGCTGAAGTTGTCGGAATGAAGCCCGTTAGAAATTCTGTAACGGGAATCCAATGATACACAAAAATATGAAATTTCTAACGGGATGAAACTACCCTTTATATCTGAAAAAAAACAGGATTCATCGAACCCGGAAGAGGATTTACAACGGAGCTTAGATACCGGCTCCGCACCAGGCCGGGATTGCTCTGAGGACCAGTCGGTGCGCGGGCTAAGCGAGCTTTACTCTCCGGAGCAGACCGGCGAATCGCACGTGTACGATATCGCTGATGTCCTGCTGGATATGGGCAAGATTGATTCCAAGCAGCTCGCAAGCCTTCGGAAAAAACAGCAGGCAAAGCCGGCTTCTGACGTCGCAGAGTTGCTGTTGAAAATGGCGAAAATCAGTGCTGATGATATTTTGACGGCTAAGGCCAGGCTGTATGACCTTGAGTTCAAACATATAGGGCCGGATGACGTGCAGAAGGAAGCTTTTGGAAAACTTGACATTGATTTTATAAAGAGCAACTCCGTTTGTCCGATTGCGATAGAGAAAGGGACCTTGGTTGTCGCAACAAGTGAGCCGGCAAATGTCCTTGCGATAGAGGATGTGAAAAGACAGACGCAGATGGAGCTTGAGGTCGTAGTCTGCAGCGCCGAAGACATCGAGGCCGTGTGCGATTCCTTCAAGGATGAAAGAGTTGATTACAACCTTGACGATATCATGGGTGATATGGCGGATGTGGAGGTCG
>CAYQKF010000198.1:0-5965 GCA_964417935.1 uncultured Pirellulales bacterium | reverse complement strand
GCCATCCTTTTTGTCAGCGTTGTAACGAGCGTTCGTTCCCCGGCATTGACCCGCTTTTCAATCTCGCCTAAAAGATGCGGAATCTGATTGCCGGCCGGATGTACAAAGATTTCGGGGTCTATAAGTCCGGTCGGCCTGATGATTTGTTCGACAACCTCGTTATCACATCTCTCCAGCTCGAATGGGCTGGGCGTGGCAGAGACAAAAACGACTTTGGCCCAGTTTTCCTGAAATTCCTCGAAGCGCAGCGGCCTGTTATCCAGTGCGCTTGGCAGTCTGAAGCCGTGCTCTATCAGGGTCTCTTTTCTGTGTCTGTCCCCAGCCCACATTGCCCGCAACTGCGGAATGGTAACGTGGGATTCGTCGATAAATAAAAGAAAATCTTCCGGGAAGTAGTCAATCAGCGTATAAGGTCTGGCACCGGGCGACAGGCCGGCCAGGTGTCGGGCGTAATTTTCAATCCCGCTGCAATAGCCGACCTCCTGCATCATTTCAATATCGTACATCGTTCGTGCCTGTAACCGTTGAGCTTCCAGTAGTTTGCCCTGGCCTCGCAACTCGGCCAATCGCTGTTTTAGCTCGGCTTTTATATTCTCTACCGCAGAGCCGATTCTCTCTGACGGCATAATGTAATGCTGGGCCGGATATATAAAGAGCTGTTCTTCAACGGCAAGGATTTCTGCTGATATGGGATTTATATAGCTTATCCTTTCTATTTCCTCACCGAAGAATTCAATGCGGACTGCAAAAGATTCGTAGGAAGGATGCAGCTCGACCACATCGCCGCGAACTCTGAACGTTCCCCTTGCAAAATCAACATCGTTTCTTGTATACTGGATGTCAGCTAATCTGCCAAGCAGCTCATTTCTGTTGCAATGCTCGCCGGTGCGGATGGCGACAACGCTGGCTTTATAATCTTCGGGCGAGCCAAGACCGAAAATGCAGGAGACAGAAGCAACAATAATACAATCATCTCTCGCCGAAAGGCTGGTAGTCGTCGAAAGGCGGAGCCGGTCAAGGTCATTATTTTTCGAGGCGTCCTTTTCTATGTATATGTCCCGCTGGGGAATGTACGCTTCGGGCTGATAGTAATCGTAGTAGCTGACAAAATATTCAACGGCGTTTTCCGGAAACAGCTCTTTGAATTCCTCATAAAGCTGAGCAGCCAATGTCTTATTGTGGGAGATGACAAGAACAGGCAGGTTGTGTTGAGCTATAACGTTAGCCATTGTGAACGTTTTACCGCTGCCGGTAACACCCATTAGCGTTTGGAACTTTTTGCCTGTATTAAGTCCTTCTACAAGCCGTTCTATGGCTTCGGGCTGGTCGCCAGCAGGATTAAACTCATTGTTTAGCTTGAATTTTGCCATTTGAATTCATTATTTTAGCCAATTCTTACAAAAAAATCACACCTTTTTTGCTGCGAAGTCCGGTTACCCTCGAAAAGGTACAAAAAAAACCCGAAATTTGAGAACTTTGTGCTTGACAAAAAGGAGGTGCGTGTAAAGCATATTAGAGGAGATTTTCTACCCTAATGGAGTGTGGAATCCGGATCGTTAGCTGGGGAAGGGCCCCAGCAAAAAAATATTATTTATTGAAGACTCATGCAAAGTGAGTGAATTTTGTAATCTCAAGAAAGGAGATAGGGGAAAATGACAATGAAGATGAAAATGGCAAAGTTAGCAGCAATTCTGTGGGTGCTGGTTGTCCTTGGCGGCTTGCCGGCTCAGGCCGTACTGACCTCAATTAAACTTACCAGCGACGCATTGGGCTTGGGCAGTGTGGAAATCAACAAAGGCAATATCGTCGATCCAGATTTGCCTGGCTTTATTACAAGCCCCACGACTGGGCTAGGCAGCATTCTCAGCATTCAAACCGACGGCAATGCAGGGACCGGCACCGTAGCCCATCCACTGTTGGTCACGGTTACCGCCCGGACACGGTTGGATATTCCCTCTGCTGTTCTCCCGTCACCGGGTGATTTCAAGGCAGGTGTTATCTACATCTCTAATGAAAGTACCGACATGCCGGATGGTATGAAGGAAGGACTCGGTGTGAGAGCGTTTTCGGTTGACACCAACCTGGACCGTCTGATAGACGGCGGCTCGGGCCGGGCGGAGATCGAAGGTAGCAAGCACGTTTCTGGGGGCACCGATGGCGTCCATAAATTCATAGGCAACGGTGGTACAATAGATCCAGACAATATAACTCAGGCAGATCTAGACGTCCTAAATAAGGCCCCACACACAGACGAGGATGTGACGTTTAACTTCGACCCGTTCTGGCTCGTCGATGCCCAGAGCGTGGTAGTGCTCCTCAGCGAATTCGAACCGACCGACGTAATCGACTTGCACATTGAGCTCACGTCAGGATCTTTCATTGATCTTGCATTCCAAGGTGCTTTTAACACAACAAGCATTTTCGAAGAAGTTGGAACTGGTAACAAACTGTGGGAACTGAAATTCTCTGGTCTCAGCGGACTTGGGTCTGGCGATTTGGTAGATAACTTCACTATCCGTGCGATCGACGACAACCCAACCGATCCCAGGGGCACTGCCGAGCACTTCTGGATCACTGGCATGACCGCCGACATCGTACCTATCCCTGCCCCCGGCGCTGTTATTCTGGGCGGCATTGGCGTAGGCTTGGTCAGTTGGCTGCGCAGGCGTAGAACATTGTAAGATTTTTTACACATTTAAAGAGTCCAAAAGGCTGTGTGCAGCTTTGCATACAGCTTTGTTTATTTGGGCCGCGAACGTCCATTACCTACTTGGCTTATGTCATAACATACGCAGAATCACTAAAATACTTTCTGCAAGCAAATCCGTCAGAATCTATTGGTGTTTTCTATTTGACCGGGTCCGGATATACGATAGCGGCTATGAGGGCTTTTCCGTATCGCCGCCACAGGGTATCTGAATCGAGTCCTGAGTCATCTTGCAGCATTTCTAAAGTAATGATGGGAACGCCCATATCAACTCCGGCGTATGAGCCGAGCGAACCGGGCTTTGCGCCCAGCCTTTTTACCCGCAAATCACAATATTGGGCCATTCGAACAGCTAAAGTTGTGCCGGGGCCGTCGTAGTCAATACAGGCCAACGGCTGATGAATGCTGACAATGCGGTCTGGGGAGTATTGCTCGATGAGTTGTTTGACCAGACGTGCTTCCGGCTCAGAAAACGCAGTGGGTCCGGACTGTTTATTGTTAACACGGTTAGCTGCCGGGAAATTGCGGTTGAGGTCCACGCCATTAGCGTTGAAACGGCTGTTGTGGGCCATACCATCAGGATTGGCCACGGCTAAAAGCACAACCGTTCGTCCAGCCATCAGGTGTGGTTGTTGCTGGAGGTATTTTCCTAACCGGCGGACAAGGGGTGTTCCGGCAGGCTCGTCGCCGTGAATTGTTGCCAGGATGAAGGTTACATCCGAACCTTGACCAAGCACGAAGGATAGAATCGGCAGGCGCTGAACCGATGTGCCGACAATACGGTACTGGCCCGGAATTACAAATGTTGGCACCTTTGGCGACGGTGGCGTAGTTGACAGCGGTGCCAGTGGTACCAATGGCGGCGTAACTAACTCCGGATAGGCTGTGGGCTCATAGCAGCCAACCAAAGCAAGGACACCCAAGAGGGCGCAAATGTTTAAGGTGATGGAGCACTTTTTATTCATATCAGGTTCTTTCAAGCGTCCATTCTTTCACACAAAGTAGCGATACGAAGGTATTATAAGCTCTTGCCGCAGAGATTAAAGGCAAAAGTCAGAAGACGAAGATAAAAAGATTGGCCGAATGGTTGACTTTTCAGCAGCAATGAGGGAAAATGCGTTTTTCGCAGCCAGTGAAACTTCAAATGCTTATTACAAGCAGAAACATTAATGATAAGTTTTAGAAAATACGTCTTCGGTACGAACGAATAGCTCCGGAACAAAGTTATAAATGACAGAGAAACGCAAAAAAGTAAGGCTCCTTGTTTATATTATAGCTGGAATATGTCTTGTGGTTTTTGCGTATCTGGGGCGGGGTCTTTATTACGGCGCAAAAACAATACATCAGCTTTTGGCTGAGAACAAACATCTCAAGCAGGCGATAACCAATCTTACACGCGAGGAACAAATAGGCTATGCAAAGGTAATTGCCCAGGAGACAACAAACAGGCGGCTTCTTACCACGATAAAATTTGTTGAGACTGCCAGAGACGATAAACTGAAGACGATTCTGGAGAAAGAATACACAATCGCCGGTAACATCATCCTCACCACTCTGTTCAAGTCTAATCCCGCATTTCATAAGTTTGATTAGTTTGGTGGCACGGCCATCCTGGCCGTGTTTTTCACGGGCTGGAAGCCCGTGCCACAGGAGGTTCTTGATTGACGGACTCGGGGGTGTCGGTTATTGTATAGGCCGAAAGTTTGATTTGAGGTTATAAGGTTTGGACTAATGAAAGAAAGCACTGATTTTGATATTGTCGTAGTAGGTGGCGGGATTATCGGTTTGGCATCGGCCTACCAGATTACGTTAAGCCATCCTGATATTCGCATCGCCGTGTTAGAAAAAGAAAACAGGTTAGCAGCTCATCAGACAGGTCATAACTCCGACGTTATTCATTCCGGGTTATACTATAAGCCCGGCTCAAATAAAGCAAAGACCTGCGCCAAGGGACGAAAGGAACTCGTCTCTTTCGCCAAAAAATATCGAATCCCTTACAAGATTTGTGGAAAAATAATCGTTGCGACAGAGGAAAAAGAACTGCCCAACCTCGAAAAGATTTTCCAGAACGGTAAGGAGAACGATATCGAAGGGATTGAAAAAATCAGGCCGGACGAAATCAAGCAAATCGAGCCGTTCTGCTCCGGCATCGCAGGGATACGGGTGCCGTGCACCGGGATTATTGATTTCACACGGGTTTCAAAAAAGCTGGCCGAGCTGATAGAGAAAAAAGGGCAAGGCAATAAGGTTCTGATTTTGCATAAGGTAACAGGCTTTGACAAGCACGATTTCTATACAAAGGTTGCAACAACTCAGGGACCTTTCTCTGCGAAGTATATTATCAACTGTGCGGGGCTTCAATCCGACAGGATAGCGAAAATGGATGTGGTAGAGACCGGGATGAGGATAGTCCCTTTCCGTGGCGATTATTACGAACTAACAGAAGAGGCCGCGGAAAAAGTCAATGCCCTGATATATCCGGTACCGGACCCGGATTTTCCCTTTTTAGGTGTTCATTTTACACGAAAGATTGACGGCAAAGTCGAATGCGGCCCAAATGCGGTCTTCTCATTCAAACGAGAAGGTTACGGTAAAACCGATTTTAGTCTGAAAGATTCCTGGGATGCTCTGACTTATCCCGGGCTTTGGAAAATGTTCTTGAAGCACTGGAAATACGGATTAGGCGAATACAAACGGGCGTTTTCCAAGAAATTATTCTTTCAGCAATTGCAAAGACTTATTCCTTCACTTGGTGCTGGTGATATAAGGCCCGGCAAGGCGGGCGTGCGGGCCCAGGCACTTGGGCCGAACGGCGAGCTGATTGATGATTTCAGAATAGAAAAACAGAGAAATTCTATCCACGTTTTGAATGCGCCGTCCCCGGCCGCGACGGCATCGCTGGCTATCGGCGATTACGTAAACCAAATAACTACAGAATACTTTAAGCTCAGGTAATTGGTGAGTGGTGTGTGGTTGGTAGAATAAGTGAACTAAAGTGCCTAAAATTTAAGTGCCTAAAGTGACACTTATGTGTCATCCCTTCGGCAAGCTCAGGGCAAGCTCTGAAGCGCAGCCGAAGGATCTGGGCAACGAAAAAGAGATTCTTCGCTTCGCTCAGAATGACAGCTTTGCTGTCACTTTAGCTCACTTTAGGCACTTTCCTGATAACCAATTAACCAATAACCAAGAAGACTTAACCTGTGTTTGAAAGACCAGCTATAGAGAGTCAAGAATAAAATAGCGGAATTTTTTGTATAG
>CAYQKF010000197.1:0-6096 GCA_964417935.1 uncultured Pirellulales bacterium | reverse complement strand
TGGGTTTCGAGCTGCCGATTCTCATCCCCAATTTCGGCGGTGAGTTTCTCGGCTGGCGGCCCTGGCACTACGAAGGGAATCGGAAAACACAAAAGGCCACTATGGTCGTGGGCGGCTCTAAGCTCTCGGGTGCCCGCGTGATGGGTTGGAAAGCCGAGGTCTTTGTTCCGTACGACCTGCTCAAACCCCTGCAAAACGTTCCCCCGCAGCCGGGAACGCAATGGCGAGCCAATTTCTATCGCGTTGATTACGATGACGGCAAGACGACAAGCTGGGACTGGGCCCGGGTCGGAAAAAGTTTTCACGAGTTTGACAAGTTCGGCACGCTCGTTTTCGAGTAGAGCCGTGTTCACAATAGAGGCGGACCGCCCCGCCACGGGCGCTTGTTTGTTTTCCAGGTAAATTGAGGACCGTGTCAGTTTAGACTATGCACTCTGCCCAGTCCTGATTATTCTTTAGCCCCGTGCTTGCGCAGCAGTTCAACGATTTCGGTGTGGCCGTTTTCTTTCGCATGCCAGAGAGAAGTTTGACCCTTCTTGTCTTTTGCATTTACATCGGCACCCTTAGCGATAAGAAGTTCAGCGATATCCTTGAATCCGCGTGAAGTGGCCCAGTGTAGGGGCGTGTCGCCACGTTTGATTTTTATGTCAACTTCGGCACCGTGAACGATTAGCAGTCTGGCCATATCCAAGTCTCTGCCCGCTACTGCGTAGTGAAGCGGTGTAACGTCGCCTTCGCCCATAGCGTTGATATCTGCACCCGTGGCAATAAGAAGCTCCACGATATCTTTATGACTGCTCAGTACTGCAGCGTGTAGCGGTGTCCAGTTGTATTTGCCGCGGCCATCAGTGATATCAGCACCTTTTGCTATCAAGAACTCAACCATATTCTTGTGTCCTTCAAAAGCGGTACAGAACGCGGGCGTACGATCCATGTCGTCCCTGGTGTTGATGTTGGCCCCCTTGTGGATGAGCAACTCCGCCACTTCCTTGTGCCCTGAAATAGCCGCTAGGTGTATGGGAGTAAGACCGGTAGGGGTGGCAATGTTAGCACCTGTGCCCTTCTCAAGAAATGCCTGTACCTTGGTCAAGTCTCCTGCATAGGCAGCTACGTGAAGAGTGGATATGTCAGCCCCCTTTTCAAGCAATACATCAACAATGTCCCATGACCACCGGTCTCCATACATGGCTATAGACACAGGCGTTTTCCCCTCTCTGTTCTTCTCATTCACATGGGCACCTTCCGAAAGAAGGAACGCAGCTACGTCCTCGTGTCCATGCCTGGCAGCATAATGCAACGCCGTCTGGCCTTCGTCGTCTTTCGCATTGACCTCAATACCACTGGCAAGGAGGTCCTTTACTATCTGCAGATTCCCGATATACGCAGCCGCATGCAGCGGGCTAAGACCAATCTTCGATAGGATTAATCTGGCAGCCCCTTTTCGGTTTCGGTCCATGGCGATGTCTGCTGGTGTCCGACCATCTTTGGTCTTGGCAATAGGATTAGCACCTTTGGAAATAAGCAGTTCTACGATGTCTTTACGACCCCATGCGGCTGCAAGATGTAACGGCATTTGGCCAATGTTGTCCTGTGCGTTTAGATCAGCACCTGTGTTGACAAGAAGCGATGCTATTTGTGCTTGTCCCTTTTCTGCAGCGATATGCAGAGGTGTTCGACCCTTTTCATTCTTCGTATTGACGTCGGCACCTGTGGCAATGAGTGATTTGATTTGTTCAATGTCGCCGTCAGCGGCAGCCTGGTGGAGTGACTTAGCGGGTTTGATCTCTCGGATAGCTGAAACTTTGGTTTCCGCCTGTGCGGTTAGCACAAGCGCGGTCGGAACAGTTAATAGAGCTATTAGTATCACTATTGTTGCAGATATTAAACTTGGGTGTTTGTAGAATTTTTTCCCGGTTTCATAATTGTCTTTATCCTTTCCTCAATATTTTTAACTGGCCCGGCTACAGCCAACGATGGAACCGGCAGGGTTGATTCGTACTTAGCGACTAAGGTCTCCACAATGGCCGTGCTGTATTCTCTTGGTGAGGCGTTCAAACGCGCAATGGCCATTTCATCGCAGCTTTTCTCGCGCTCGGCGCGTATCTTCCTGTTCGCCCACCAGACAAAGGGATGGAACCAGAGTATCGCCTGGGCGACAACCTGCAAAATATTGACCGCAGCATCAAAACGCAGGATGTGGCTTAGCTCGTGGCCTAAGACGCCTCTGCGATGCTCGGCGCTATTAACTTTGACGAAGTCGGCTGGCAGATAAATACTGCCGCGCAACAGACCCCATACGAACGGCTGGCCTATGCCGTCAATCAGCCAGACCTTCGGGAAAGTTTTGAGGCTAAGTCTGGAGAACAAGTTCTCAATACCGCTTTGCAGTTCGATTGGAAGTGGCTTTCGTTTTCTCCACAGCCAATAATTGGTGCGCACAGCCTTGAGTAAATTGAAAACCAGAAAGGTAATTGCTCCCAGCATCCAGCCGGCCCCGAGCCACTCACGGATAGTGACCTTTGTCGGTCTTTCCCTGACCATTGGCGCCGGTACCGTTTTGACCGGGTCCAAAGGCAGTTCGAGAGGTTCAGATATGGTCGTGCCGACCACTTCAAACAGCATTGCCGGTTTTTCCTGCGGCAGAATCGCCAAGGGTACGGTAAGCAAAGGCGGTGCGAGACATTTGGCCAGAACAATCAGCCAAAGAAGATAGCGAACGTGTGCGCTTTTATTTCTCAGTACCAGACTCACTGCTGCTATTACCACTACCAGAAGCGCTATCTGCCAGCTTTGGGTAAGCAGATAATCTGTGGTCCGGGTCAAATAAGTCTCCATTGTCAAAACCTCCAAAACAAAAGAACACTTATTTCTTCTCTATCAGCTTTTTCAATCTTTTGATATCCTCTGCGTCGATCTTGCCATCTTCGGCCAGAAACTGCATAAGCGGTCTGGGGTCGCCGCCGAAAAGCCTGTCCATGAAGTCAAGGACCGTTCTCTTGATTACATCTTCACGTTTGACGGCTGGGAAAAAGACGTAGGCTTTGCCCCTCGGTTTGTGCCTCAGATAGCCTTTGTTTTCAAGCCGGCTCAGCAGTGTTTGAACCGTTTTGTAAACTATTTTTCTCTTCCGGGGTAACAAATCACATATTTGCTGTACAGTTGCCTCGTTAAGCTGCCAGACTAATCTTAGAATTTCGGTTTCCGCAGGGCTCATCGCCCGTAACTTTTGCTTTGCCATGATAATCCTCTTCTTACATTTGTCAGAATAGTATAGCCTACATATGTAAGACATGTCAACAAGAAAAATAAAAAAAATCAAAATTTTTTTGCAAAGAGAAACTTGCAAAAAAACGGCATTACCGGGCTGGAATCGCCTTTTTTGCCATCACCCTGATATGGAACAATCTTGCCAAGTCATCCCGCTTTTTCCCCTCAATCGTTTTGCTGTAAACTGTCTCTATTGCCCAGGAAGCAAATGCACGGCCACAGAATTTGTGGTAGTTACAGCATTCATAATATTCACTACATAGCAATGCAAGGTACCTGTTAATGACACATAGCGCTTGTAACTATGCCGACAATTGTGGGGTTTCCATTGCAGCCAGTCCACCCAATCTACAATTCGCGTTATTTGTCAACCCACACGAATCCTCTCCGTGTCACTTTTATTCCATTACTCTGCTATTGATTAGTATTATCGCTCTCTTTCTATGTAGTATACTGTTATACAGTATACTATAATGCAGTATACTGCATACTGCAGCAAAATATAGTGAACGTAACGTACTACGTACCAACCTTAAATGAATGTGGAAAGTGAGACACACGCCGTGGAGAGTTAAACACTCGCTTTGGTGAGAGAAACATCCGCTTTGTATAGCGAAGCATTCGGCTCAGGAAACAGGTTGCCGGGGTCAAGGATCGGCCTGGAAGGGCTGGGCATTATTCTCCCCGAAATGAGACGATAGTATCGCGCTACCTCTCAATGAGATATAGTGGTTGTAATTCAATTAACGGTTTGTGGATGGTGAAGCGTATAGCGTATAGCGTGGAGTGATTAGTTAATCGGGCAGGAGAAAAGCTCATAGTCCTTTTGATTAATCAAAAAGACTACGTGACAATCGATTCTGTTTTGATAGAAAATCTTTGTGCGGATTTGCAAACTTCAGTCTTCAGCTAATTCAGGGCAGGCCCATTCGACTTCGCTCAGGGCAGGCTTTTTTCGCTCAGGACAGGCCCATTCGACCCTTCGGCTATGCTCAGGGCGGGCTTTTTTCGCTCAGGGCAGGCCCATTCGACCCTTCGGCTATGCTCAGGGCGAGCTTTTTTCGATCAGGACATGTTTTTTAACTTTTGATATTTCCATTGTGCCTCTGCTGGTCGTTCTCTGCCTTCCGGCTTCAGATTTCTGTCTTCTGTTCTCTGCTGGCTGGGCATTAATTGTAAGGACGAAACCTCATCTTTGCTATTTTGACCTCTTTTTCTCATTTCCTATATGGATTTACCAATCAGCAGGTACTTCATTTCTTCTTTTGCCGAAATAAAATCTCCAATAGAACTTCAAGGGCTTTGTGAGGTTCACTTTGAGCACCCCCGTTTCTGGGTTGTAATACAAACCACCTGTCCCATCTAAAACAGCGTGTTCGGGCAACTCAGAGGGGTAGCTGCTAATTGACTCTCCGGGGGGGAACATCCATTTTATCTCCTTTGTGAACTTCTTACCATATTCATTGAGTTCATGCAGTGATTCAGGGAACCTGCCATTCTGTTCGAAAAAGAGGCGAATACTATTTTTGGTAAAGTACAAGCTTAATCGTGTCCCGCGCAGTCTGCTCGAATAGTCATGGTACTTAGTGCCAATACACATCGATAGTACCTACATAAGCAGCGCGAATCCTACCAGAAGCAGCACGGTGCTCAGTACGTCCAACGCGACGCTAACCTTACGTCGTTTCATAATATTATACCTTTCCATAAATCCCATATCGAGCTATATATCTCTGGAGCGTCGGCCCCTCGTTCTGTCATATCGAGGCATCCGCAGCCCGTCTCGTCGGATTCACATATGTCTCAGAATCCCCACAGTAACACACCAGCCGGAGCAATCGCTAGACTCGGTGTCCTAAAGCTTCACTTCTACCAAGTCGCTACCGATATCCGAAAATGTTTCCCACATAAAGGGAATTGGCATACTCATACGAGTGTAGCCCCAAACGTGGGCATCAGGCAGAATCTTTTTGAAAGCTTTGCCTATCGAACCTGCGGAATAGCAAGTCTCGAGTTCGATTGTTACACCGCACGGATCAGAAAATACAGCCTGAAGTAGCGACGCGTAATCATCGATTGAGTACCAGTCATCGATACCCTCACGATTTAAATCTATTTCCGTTATGCCTATGCCAAATACGTCGTTGCCCATTGTAAGCCCCACGGCATCAGACTCCACTGGCACCCTCTCTCCATGCCCCACGAATTCAAAGAAGGTTATACGGTCGTTCGCATCTCGCAATCCCTCCAGCCATTCTATGAACTCTTCGGTGTTATGTACCTTCAAATACTTCTCCTCATCGGTACCGGCCAGGATATAGGTTATTCTCCCAACATCAAATAACGCACTATTGCCCGAGGGATCGACCATGTTCAGCGGATTATTCCCACAGTACGCATACCAGTTGATACCCGCGCCGTAACCAACGGGGTCGGTCTGCAAGAACCGGCCAATGTATGGATTATAGTACCGGGCGCGGTAGTAGTAAAGTCCTGTTTCGATATCGAATCTCCGGCCGGTGAACATGTAGGGATTGGTAAGGAAGTCGGGGTCTTCGGCCGCCACCTGGCCGTAGACGCTGTAATCGTAGGTCTGGATGGTGTCGCTGTTAGAATCACTTAAGGCCACCACGGAACCAAGACCATCGTAGTGATAGTAGTACACCGCATTACTATCAACCACGTCTATCATACAGACCGGCTCATCAACCCGCTGGCCGTAGATGTATTTGCGCAGGAGGAAGTTATCGTAACTGAAGAAGCAATTATACCAATACTAACCCAACTTTCGCAGTTAGGCGGTGAAACCACGATTTTTAAAAAATTTTC
>CAYQKF010000196.1:0-6107 GCA_964417935.1 uncultured Pirellulales bacterium | reverse complement strand
GAAATCATCAATACACATATAAAGCCGCCGAGCCGAGGTTCTCGCCAGAGGAAAACCCCTTCAGTTGGCGATACATTAGTTATGGCTGCTATTGTCAGGGCTTTGCATCCAACAAGCAAACGCAGTTGGGCTTGCTGGGCCAGACAAACGACACTTGGTAAGTTGTGTGGTTTTGATCCCGCTAAGCTGACCAGTCAGTATTTCTGGGACCAGATGGATCGGCTCGATATCAAAAGCATTGCCTCCAAAGAGCGAGCACTGATAGTTCTGGACAGTCCCAGTTTACGTGATGGTCAACTGCGAGGCTTAAACCAGCAGCTTCAGCCGGTCTTGTTTGCGTTAACACATCTTGAGCATTCGCTTGCCAATGCTAATCGGCGTCGCCGAGGTGAACAAATCGAGCGTCAGATTACAAAGATACTCAAAGGCGCACTGGCTCGACGGCTGCTTCGGTACAAATTGACTGAAGACAAACAAAGAAGCGGCTATTGGCGATTCGATTGGTGGATTGACATGAACGCGTACCGCTGGCTTCGCGACAGAATTTATGGCCGTAGAGTACTTGTGAGCAATCATGCCGCCTGGCGAAGTTGCGACTTGATATGGACCTACTGGGGTCAATCTGAGGCGGAGTTGGTATTTCGTCAGTTGAAGGATCCGAAGTTTCTGGCTTTGCGTCCCCAGTTCCATTGGACCGATCAGAAAATCTGTGTGCACAGTTTCTGTTGTGTGGTCGGGTACTTGTTAGCGGCACTGATCCGCCGAGATGCCAGGCAGTTGGGTTATACCGAAGGCTTAAACGCTCTGTTAGAGGAGCTTACTGAGTTGCGTATTGTTTTGCGTAGCGAAGTTCGTAGCAGGGTTGGCCGCCGCCGTATCCATTGGCAATTAGAGAAAAGCGATGCTGCTGCCATGAAACTTTACGAAAGCCTTGTCCTTCCAGAGTACACTTTAGGCACTACATCACCTTAGAACATAACGCTTTGCACACGGAGGACTTATGTTCATAACGCTCCGATTTGTGGTAAACTCACGCTAATGGATCTGCTCCAACCCTCGGGTGGCCGAGACTAGCTTCTACACCGGACCTGCTGGTTCGTAAGCAGGATGTCAGTTTGGACGACAAATTCCTGGGTTTACGTGAACTCATCTTTCGGTATAACCCTTTCTTGAAAACCATGCTTCTCCATTGTATATTCCTTGTAACGGCCACATCGTGACTGTCGTTTCAGCAAGAGGGCATTCTCAACCATGTTCGGTGTTAGTGTGACGCCGACAGGGACGGAGTCCAGGAAAATGATGTGGTCTACACGCACGTACTGGACCGTGGGCCTCATGGAGTCGTGAGCCCAGCGGACGCGATTTGAACGACCGCAACATCGGGGTGTTATCTGGAAGCCGCATAAGACCCCTCATGCGAACGCCACCCCCTCAAGACGAGTGTGTCGTTTAAATGGCCTCTGTGACGTTTTAAATTGAAAGCTAATTTGGGTATGTTTAATAGACTGAAAGGACTGCTTGGATATTTGAACTTACGTGAAGGAAAAAACGGTCATTGAAAACGTTACCAAATTTTCGGCCTTTTGTAATCCCTTGACCCTAAACAATTTATGGAATGGTCATTTTTTAGAATTGGCAGATAACGGGTTGTTGAGTTGTACAACGGTTGTATGGTTCAACGAGCGAAAATGGGGGGCATTTTTGGGGTGCTTCGGCGCGGCCCAGTGCACTTCTGGTTGGCTGGTGGGGCTGGTCCGATGTCCGCTTGACAAGCGCAGCCATACCCCAGCCTGTCAAAAACACAAAGCGATATTCACTGGGATTTTCCATTTATACCTACTCTGCATTCTTTCCTGTTCGATCATCAGTAAGTTCAAATCCTATCATTGACTTGGGAAATCCGGGATAATAGGAGTCTTCAATGTCAATAGTAGAATACATGCAAAAAGGCGGGGGCTGGCGACCTTTCTCCAAAAAGACGTGTAGTATTAATTGAGTATTATTTTGTCGGTTTGCCTGCCTGAATACTGAGCCCTTCGAGTTTGTTGCCGTTTGCCTTTCGAATGGCAAGGCAAAACTGCCACGATCCCGTATCCTGTACAATCTTCAGCAATAAAACATTCCAGCCTTTTTGCAGTGTCACATTCACCTTATGCTCACCCGGTACCGCCGCACCGCCTGCACTGTTTGCATGAACCAGCTTGCCGTTCAACCATACCTTATTACCGTCATCTGTTCCGAAATCGAGCCTTGCTGCCTGTTCCTCATCGGAATGCACCCACGTACGAACATAACCTGCCTTGTACTGGCCCCCGAGATTCTTCTGCAGATCGAACATCCAGGGCCTATCACCGATTTTACTAATTGGAAGTATCTTCCATAACACATCTTCGGCATCGGTTTGTTCCGGCCCAAATGCTGTATCAAACGTGTTGGCGAAGGGCTTTGAATACGGACCGGAGACCTGCCATGCCATGATATAATCTTCGAACATCTCGACCAGCCGTATAACCGCTGCCGCCTCTTTCTTTATTGTTTCATTCTTTGATTTATTCCGCAGAATCTGTGCCGACGTTTTAGCCTTATTCGGCATCGATCCGGTCATATTGCTTATAATTCCAAGCATTGCAAGTTCCGCCTCGGCCTTTACTCTGTTGTCGGCCAGCAAAGGCTCAACAATTTTTGTCGCATCGGGATCCCCCAAATTCGCCAGACAAGCCAGAATCAGCTTTTGCTCTTCAGGCCGATCTGTACCCTTCATTAACTCACTGCATATATTAAGCATATCCGCCGACGGCAGTGTACCCATACCCAGTTGCCGAACACACCCGCGAAGTGCTACTATCCGATGTGTTCTGTTTGAGGTTGTTTGAAAAACTTCCAGCAGTGTACGTGCCGGCATGGAATCCGGCCAGTCCGCAAGCGTCCGAACAGCCGTATCCCGAACATCAGGATTACCGTCTTTGAGAGCCTGACGTACTACTACAAATCCTCTTGTATTACCGATCCCCCCCAGCACACGCAGTAAAGAACATTCTGTTGTAGTTGTCGAATCCATCACTGCAAGTATCGGCTCTGTACTGGCCACCTCGTCGAGATTACGGGAAACTGCTATAACCGCCCGTTCCGCTTCGGGGCGTCCCGTATCCCCCTTCAGGTTCAACAGCAATTTGATAAGGACTTTCTGGTGTTCAGGCCCGGCCAAATCGGCCAGCGCCTTAAAAGCAACCCTGCGAACTTCGGCATCTTTATCCGAACCTGCGACCAACAACTCATCAACCGCTTCTGTAGCATCGCGATCCCTCAGAATCTCGATCAGCATGGTTCTGCCTTGGGCGCTGCTTGTCTTCATTGATTTAATGATTTGACCGTTAATATTCTTTCCCGATAACCGCCTCAGACTCGACGCTGACAGCTTTTTTTCCTTATCGTTTTTGCCGGTTTCTATTACGTTGACCAATACTTGTACCGAGCTTGCATCGCCGATATCCCCCAGCGACTTGATCGCCAGCGCACGAATCTCTGCATTAGAACTCGATACAGCCTTTGTTATAACAGGTCTCAATGCGTCCTTTTCGCCCCGCCCAACCAATGCGCCTATCATCAGCACCTGTGTATCAGCGTCCAGTTTATCAAGGTTCGCCGAAAACCGTTCGGTAACACCTTCTCCCTTGAGCGTAACAATCATATCGATTGCCATGCCCCTGGTCTTCCAGTCGTTGCTTCCAATAGCCTCGACAAGAATACCGGTCGCCTTATCGGGTTGAGCCTCGATCAATCCTGCAAACGCACCCATCCGTACATGCTCTGGGGCATTTGCTCCCTGAAGCTGCTTATAAATCGCAACGGCTTCCTGAAAACTGCCTTTGGCGAGCAACTGATCAGCCGCATTCAGCAATCCGTCGGCAGCAACGCCCCGCATCTTTTTTCCCGCATTTTTATAAAATTCAGAAAGTATGCTCACCGCCTGCGGCGACCCTATCCGACCCAATGCCCATGCTGCGGCACCTGCAATATCGGTATCGCTATCTTTCAACAATGGCGCTAAAATATCGTAATTTCGCTCATTCCCCCGCATAGCAAGCGAATTGATAATCCCAACCTTTACCTTACCGCTGGTCTTGCCGAGCGCATCTCTCAATGCCTTGTCCGCCCCGGGATAGCGCATAGGTTCCAGTGCATATCGGGCCATATGCGAAAGTTTTTCATCTCTCAGCAATGCTCCCAGTGCCTCGATGGAATCAGGTGTCCCGATTACCCGCAATATCCGGCACGCGCGGTCTTTTTCCATTGTGGACGCATCGCTCTTTATCGTCTCTATCGCACGTAGTTCGAGATTCTTCAGTTCTGTGGGACCTGCCTTTGTCGCGGCTACTACCTCGGCATCGACAGTACCCGTATCCGCACGTGATGCACCTGTGGCGATAATACAGCTTAATATTAATAAACCAAAAATTAACTGGTTACGATTCATTTTATTCTCCTTATCTTGCCAATCCGTCTTGCCGGCTTTTTCATAAAAGTTTCTTTACAGCCTCCAAGGTTCACGATAAGCCCTTGAACTCAATCGACTGGCTTGTTCATCACCGATAAATTCTTCTTTAACAGGATCCCATTTCACAGTCCTGCCCAGCCGCCGACAAATATTAGCCGCATGGCAGGCGGTAATCGAACGGTGCGCACCCTCTGCCGGAGCCGCCGGCTGTCTTCGCGACTTGAAGCTGTTAAGGAAATCCCTCACATGGTCGTCCACCGGATAACCCTTGCCCAGCTTGCGTTTGGACCTGAGCGATTCCGGATGAACCTCGATATGGCCCGAATCATCCACCTCTATCCAGCCCTCGGTCCCCTCGAAACGTACACCGCACGAACCCCGGCCTATGTCAGCCCGAAGCAGCAGCTTAAGCCCGTCCTCATAGTATGCCTCCACATCCTTGCCGAGAAGGTGATAAACCACCGGCGAAGTATCGTCTTTCCTCGCCGCCCATTGACAAAGATCGACCGTATGGCTTCCCCACTCGGTATACGATCCGCCCGCAAAATCCAGATGACCACCCCAAAATCCCCGTGATGCATACTTGGAATTGTAAGGCCTCCACGCTGCCGGACCGAGCCATAAATCCCAGTCAAAAACCTCACGTGGCGGTTCCGGTTCTGCAGGCAGAACAGTCTCGTATGTTTCGTGCCAGTTCGGCGCCTTCTCCGCATGAACAGTTTTCAGTTCGCCCAGCAGGCCCTTATGTACAAGGTTAGCTGCAAACATAAACTGGCTCACGTTTCGTCGCTGCGTTCCGCACTGAAAGATTCTGCCATATCGTTTCATCGTATCCGCCACTGCCCGTCCTTCGGTGATTGTTACACTCATCGGTTTTTCGCAGTACATATCCTTGCCTGCCCGGGCCGACAGACAAGCTGCCGCCGAATGCCAGTAATCCCCGGTAGCGATAAGCACCGCGTCGATATCATCTCGTGCCAACAACTCCCGCAGGTCGATATAAGCATCGCAGTCAGTATTTCCGTAATGCCGATTTACTGTATCCTGCGCAAGTTTCCTCCGATTCCCTTTAACATCGCAAACCGCGACCATCTGCACATCGTCCTCGCGCATAAACGCAGGCATAACCCCGCTCGCACGTCCGCCGAATCCGATCGTACCCATAACAATCCGCTCACTTGCCGCAGGCCTCCCCTCGGCCCCCAGTGCAGTAGCCGATATAATTGTCGGAAACGCGACCATCCCGCAAGCACCACGCAAAAAACTGCGTCGACTTAAACCTTTACCTTTTGTTTGTTCCATAGAATCGCCTCCTTCTAAAGAAGCAAATTAGTAAACCACCCTGGCCACAAAACCCAGAGCCCAAAAAACCGTCCCCAAATTATAACCCATCCCCAACAGAATAACAAGCTGTCTAAGAATAATATTAATGAACATCACCAACTTACAATCAAGTAGATGGCAAAAAGAAGCGAAGAGCCGGATGTTCACGTATGATTCTATAAACCTGTTCCTCAGTTTTCTTTACTTCCGCGGCAATGAAAGAAAAAGCAACCGAAGTAACCGGTCAGTTATGGGTGGGAAAGGGTGGATTATGACGAGTCAAACTTGA
>CAYQKF010000195.1:0-6352 GCA_964417935.1 uncultured Pirellulales bacterium | reverse complement strand
GTATCGCGACGGTCTATCACGATAATCCCGATGCGGTGCTGATAGAGGAATGGACCCAATGGACAATCGACCTGTCCGCCCCAGGCGGATTTGCAGCTCAGGGCGTGAACCTGGCCAATGTCAATACGATTTCTATTGGTTTCGGCGATAAGAACAATCTGCAGGCTGGCGGTTCCGGTATGGTTTTCTTTGATGACATTCGGCTGTATCGACCGGCACCGGAGCCGGAACCTGCACCATAAACTGAGAATTAGGTGAAAATTGAGAATGCTTGATTGATACGAGGCTGCATAAGTCTAAGATTGTGAGTCCGCCTTGGGTGGTTAGGCGGACTCGCAATGATGTCACGGATGTTTTGGTATATGGCTAAAGAATAATTCGCTATTATCTTAACTTTTTTTAAGGAGGACTATTATGTGTAAGAAATTGATTTATTTAATCTCTTTTGTGCTCGTGCTGAGCGTGGCTGGCAGCGCTTCAGCGGCCCTCGTGGCACACTGGAAGTTCGACAACGATACGACAGATTCGCTGGGGAATCTGAACTGGACCCTGGACGGCGGCGCTTCGTACTCCACCGACGCCAAAGAGGGCAGCCACTCGCTGATGCTGGATGGAACTGACGATCATGTCTATCAGCCGGCAGTCGGAATGCTGGCCAATGCATTCGGTGCCAAGACGGTCATGATGTGGTTCAAGGCCGACAGCACCAACGGCACCCAGGTGCTATACGACGAGGGCGGCTACACTAATGGTTTGAGTATTCGCATCAACAACGGAGCTCTCGAGGCTGCCGTCATAAACGGGAATGTTGGCTTCATAGCGTCGACACCTTTCAGCAGCACCGACTGGACACATGTAGCAGTCACGTTTGACTCAGGACCGCTGCTGTTGTATATGAATGGGAAGGAACAAGACCTGATCACGGCCACCTTCACTACAGTTGGGAGCCATACCAGCGCCGCTGGCATAGGCGCTCGTAGGCTTGACGGCGCCTTCGGCACCGCCGGCACGGGCGATCATTTTGGCGGCCTTATTGACGATGCCAGGCTGTACGACAATGCTGTGACCGCGGACGAGATTCGTGAGATTGGCAGTATTGCAAGAGGCAAGGCGTCTGAGCCAAGTCCGGCTGATGGGCAAATGGATGTGGCACGGGAGGTGGTCATTGCCTGGGAGCCGGGGGAGTTTGCTGACCAGCATGATGTCTATTTCGGAACGAGTTTCGACGATGTGAACAACGCCAGCAATCTGGACCCGATCGGGCCGGATAATGTCTACAAAGCCCGCTGGGGTGTTAACAGCTATGACGTTGGCGAAATCTTAGATTTCGGGCAGACTTACTACTGGCGGATTGATGAGGTCAATGCTTCCCCCACCAGCCATGTAGTTTTCAAAGGCGACCTCTGGAGCTTTACGGCTGAGCCGTTCGCTTATCCCATCGAGAACATAACTGCCACAGCCTCCAGTTCGGACAGCTCAAGTGTGGGGCCGGAAAACACAGTGAACGGCTCAGGGCTGGATGCCGATGACCTGCACTCGGTAGAAAATAATGGTATGTGGCTCAGCAGTTTTACTGGGGCGCAGCCGACCTGGATTCAGTACGAGTTCGACAGGATTCATAAATTGCATCAGATGTGGGTATGGAACCACAACACAGCGTTTGAATTTATGCTCGGTTTCGGGCTAAAAGATGTGAGCATTGAGTATTCGACCGATGGTGCCGACTGGAAGATACTGGGTGACGTGCCTGAATTTGCCCAGGCGCCCGGAGCAGATGGTTATGCACACAATACCACGGTTGATTTTGGTGGCACAACAGCAAAGTACGTCAGGCTTACGGTTAACAGCAACTGGGGCGGCCTCTTTGTCCAATATGGTCTAAGCGAGGTTCGCTTCCTCTACATACCAGTCTGGGCAAGAGAGCCGAACCCAGCTTCCGGGACAGCAAACGTGCCTCTGGATGCAACCCTTGGCTTTAGAGCGGGAAGAGAAGCAGCTAAGCACGATGTGTACCTTAGCACCGACGAGCAGGCTGTTATCGACAGTACTGCACCTGTTGTTACCGTGACTGAGCCCAGCTATGCTTCCTCCCTTGATGTAGCCAGCACGTACTACTGGCGGATTGATGAGGTGAACGATGCCGAGACTCCAACAACCTGGCAAGGTGATATCTGGAACCTCTCGACACAGGAGTATCTTGTTGTGGACGATTTCGAGTCCTACAATGACATCGAAGCCGGCCAAGAGGGCAGCAATCTGGTATATTTGACGTGGATAGATGGATACGTTGAACCCCCTGAAGTCCGCACAAACGGCTCGACCATAGGTCATACGGTACAATTCGAACCCTCAATGGAGACTTCGATTGTCTATGACGGCTCGCAGTCAGCGCCACTTTACTATGACAACAGCGTTGCCCCTTATTCAGAGGTAACAGCGTATATTGCTAATCAAACGTTCTGGGCTTCTACTCTACCGATCGGCCCGGACTGGACCAAGTACGGGATCAAGGCCCTGACGCTGCGGTTCTCAGGCGATCCGGGCAATGTCGCGCAGCAGATGTACGTTAAGGTCAACGGTACTAAGGTAGCATACGACGGCAGCGCCGAGGACACAAAGCTGACGGGTTGGCAGATGTGGTACATTGACCTGGCCTCGCTCGGTGTTAGCCTCAGCAATGTTACTGAGCTAAGCATTGGCTTTGAGCGTATTGGAGCGGTTGGCGGCCAGGGAATGGTTTTACTCGACGGTATCAGGCTGTATTCTTATGACCGTCAGTTGATCACGCCGGTAGAACCTGACACAACTGGTCTGCAAGCACACTACGAATTTGAAGGTAATGCTAACGACAGTTCCGGCAACGCCCGCCACGGCACTGAGATGGGCAATCCTTTCTTTGAAGCAGGCAAGGTCGGACAGGCCATTAGCCTTGACGGTATCAACGACTACGTGGAGATAACCGGGTACAAGGGCATTCTCGGCTCGAGTGCTGTTACTGTTACTGCGTGGATCAGGACCAGCAGCACCGGGACCACCGACACCGGTTCAGACTCAACAAACGCAATTGTAGGCTGGGGTTCTGGTGCTGCCAATCAGAGATTTGGGTTCCGGATCGACGATGGCAGGCTACGGGCGGAGCATGCCGGCGGCAATGTCCAGGGTCAGAGCAATATGGCCGACGGCCAATGGCACCACATTGCGGTGACAGTTCAAGAGAACTCCACGATCTCATATCCGGACGTGATACTCTACCTCGACGGCAAAGACGACACGAGGCCGACTACGGACCCTGATCCATTCAATATCACCGCAGCAGGGGATGTTAGGATTGGCAGCCGGCCCGCAGGCAACGACAGATTCTTCAGTGGTCAGATTGACGATGTTCGCATCTATGACCGGGCGTTGTCGCCGGATGAGATTGCGGGTTCTGCCGGCCGGACTAAGCCGTTTGACAAGCCGTTCTGACATACGTTAGGGCGTTGTGTACTATGCTAAATTAGCGGGTTCGCAGCTTGAAGAGCAGCTAATGATTTGTACTATTTCGGGGCTTATATCGATTGATTCGGTATAAGCCCTTTGTCTTGGAGCAATATCAACTCCGTAGGTTAGACCGGCTCAGGATTTTCTGCAGGACGGCTGTGAGAGGGATTTTAGCATTCTAAAATGGCCAATAGTCAATAGTCAATCATAAATCCGAAGGGGTGTAGGTCGTCCAATTAACCAATCCTCTAATTCTCTAATCCACTAAAGTTTACCCCCGGATGTGCTTCTTTATTCCCCTGCCGGGGGTCATTGCCAGCAAATACTTACGTGCCTATAAGGCACCGAAGCAATCTCAATATTGTTAGCCCCCGGCACTGTCGGGGGTTATTTGTAGGCGAGGTCATTTTTCGCACCACTTTGACTGCCTCATTTTATTGTTCAACGTAGGGGCAACCCCACGTGGTTGCCCGGATTTGCCGCTTTGCCTTCAACACGCGAGATACGCTTCACGATACCTGTCCTGAGTGTAATCGAAGGATACTGAATTATTTGCCGGGAATTGCGCTTGTGGGGACAAAGGATATTTGAGAAAAACATATTAAATGATATCTAAGGTAATCTTAAGAGCGTAAGCATTTTATTGTAACGTTGCATATAAATTGATTCTTCAATGAAAGTGCTTAAATCAGAGCTTGAACTACTCTGAGTCCATGCTTCTATATCAATCTCTTCTGGCCCCATTGGCTTTTCACCTTTTAAGAAAAAACTACCCGCAATTGTATTGGGTGACAAATCTGTTCCAACAGAAAGGCGAAATAGCTGCTTGAAAGCATTGCTAGCATGCCACCATTTTATTTTCTTGTTCTCTGAGATAACAATAGCGCAGTAGTCTTGACTCAAAGATACATAGCGTATGGAAGTTGCAGTTAGAGAGGTTAAGAAATAGGAAGCTAGTTCTCTTACAGTAGGCAATGAGAACACAGCGATTTCGATTTGCTTTTGAAATAGGTGAGAAGGCATTAGCAAGCCAGAAGCGAAAATGTTGGCTTCACCTTCTGTGTCACTATTTTTATAGGACGCAATCATATCATCTCTTGTACAAGCAAACAGTTGAGAAATATCTTTATGAAGCTCCCAATGCCCTAGTTCGTGGGCAATAGCGAATCTTTTACGCCCAGGCTCAAGAATGTCTTGACGCACGCGGATTAGTCCTTTGTCACCGCTTCTTAGCAATCGAGCTTCCATTTTTTCCATAGGGCCTTCAGTTACTATTACACCTCGCGCTAGCGCCAAGTCCTCCAAAATGAGGTCCTTAGGTTCGGAGAAGCCATATAAATTCCACCATCGTTCAGGTTCCCCCTGAGCAATTGTCATTCTAAAATCACGTCTCAACATCGTCCGAGTCCTTCGAGAGTTTATCTAAAAGTAATATGTCTTCAAGTAAAGTTTTAAGATCTTCATCGCTTGCAGCAGTATCTAATTTCCTACAATACACCGCTTGTTCTGGCCCTGTAAATCGTTCTTGAATAAATTTAAGAATTCCTTCTCGATTATCTGGAAAAGATGGAAACTGGACATTATTTAGTTTAGCAAGAAAAGAGGACCTTTTCTTTTTTGCAGACTTAAGCTCTGTTCTTGCACGTTCAGTTTCTTTGCAATGGTTAAGAGCTATCTGGACTTTATCCCAAGCAGGCCTTACATCTATTCCGAGTTTCTGGAGTTCAGACTGTACTTCCTTGTGTGATAGAGTCCGTTCGTCTGGAAAAACAAATTTTAGGAAACTCTTCCAAAAATGATTATCATAATCTTCAATATTCTTCATATTTAAAAGCCTTTACTTTAATCGAGCTTTATTTTATCTACCTTACGTCGAAATCTTTTTTTAGCTTTATAAATTTCTTGTACATTTACTTCAAGGAGTTCTGCCATATCTCTATCAGTGGTTATACCTGCCTCCAAGCATTCAAAAATCTCCCTTATAATTTTGTCTTTGTTAAAGGCTGGTGCTAAGCTTTCTTTAAGCTTTTCTACAAGTTCTTTATTAATGCAGGTTCGAGAAGGGTCTGGCTCATTTCCGGTAAATTCCATTTGTACGGGATTATCTGCATTTTCATATGCTTCTTGTACTAATGGCTTTTTTTTCCTGTGTTCAGCCGATTTCGCCAAATGGTTTATCTGACTATCAACAATAGACCGAAGAAATGTCATGAAGTCTGGATAAGATTCTGGATTATAGCATCGGTTCCCCTGAATTACACTAATTATCGCTTCGGCAGCAAGATCCTGTGGACTTATTGCTTTTGGACCAATGCGTTCATTTCGTTTATCATTTCCCTTCCATCCATAACAAAAAAATTTTTGAGTTGCATATAAAGTTAGACGCTCAGAACACTCTTTCCATTGTTCTTCTGTAAGTTTAGGTATTTCAGCCATTTAGCTACTTTTGCAATTTTATTAGCAGCTAAATTAACTTGCTGATTCTATATTCTAATGCCGACAATAAGAAGTTTTTTTCCATATAAATGGCAAAAAACACACTCATTTCGGCATGTTTATATAGAGAAAGACTATTATGGATGATAGTCAAATGATATATTTTATTTTCGAGGTATTAAAAAATGAGTTTTTCACAAAGTACTATTCAACAAGTATGGGAAAAGGCTACAATCGTGCGTGGATATGATTCTCGAGTTTGGCGAAAGGACCGATGTGGTGCATGGATTGGTAGAAATTACTATGGTGATCGTGATTCACAGTATGGATGGGAAATCGACCACATAATACCTGTTTCCCGTGGAGGTTCAGATGATCTCTCTAACCCAACTTTCGCAGTTAAGCATTGAAATCGGTACTTTTGATAGTGCCAGGG
>CAYQKF010000194.1:0-6412 GCA_964417935.1 uncultured Pirellulales bacterium | reverse complement strand
TGGCAAAACTAATGAAGGTGGGGGCGGTGGTATACAAAGCTAATTATGACTGAAGGGCTTCGAAACATCGACTATTCCTCTGAATATACAACTGTCTGGTCATTTACGGAGCGAGGGAGTTGGGCGACGCATAATCCGAAGTATCGAGGTAATTTTGCGCCGCAGATTCCGCGCAATATTATCGAGATGTACACGGAGAAAGGTGATTCTATTCTTGACCCGATGGTCGGGGCCGGGACTACACTTATAGAGGCGAAACTTTTAGCAAGAAATGCAGTGGGGATCGATATAAATCCGGAAGCGGTTGAACTAACTAAAGCAGCGCTGCGATTTAAACATCATCCGCCAAGCGAGCAGAAAGTAAAGGTCGGAGATGCACGCGATTTATCTTTTCTGAAAGATGATTCTTTTGATTTGGTTCTGACTCATCCGCCTTATATGAATATAATAAAATACTCAGATGGGAAGATACCGGAAGACTTATCCAACATCGGCAGTTTGCCGAAATTCTGTGACGAAATAGAGAAAATCGCTAAAGAATTATTCCGGGTTCTTAAGCCGGATAAATATTGTGCGATACTCGTTGGTGATACCCGTAAAGGGAGGCATTATGTTCCGCTTTCCTTTCGCGTTATGCAGCGATTTTTGAAGGTCGGCTTTGTGCTGAAAGAGGACATTATTAAAGTTCAGCATAATTGCGCGACCACCGAACGCTGGCGGCCCAAAGCCAGGCAAGGCAAGTTTTATCTTATAATGCACGAGCATTTGTTTGTGTTTCGCAAGCCTGTTTTGGGGGAGGAGCTTTCACGGCTGAGATACAGCCGTTCGATTGATTATTGATACTTGTATTTCGATTCTTGATTTTCGATGTTCGTAGGGGCGGTTTTAAATAGATTTCTCCACTACGCGATGCTTTGCATCGCTTCGGTCGAAATGACAATGAGGGTCGATAGTGAGTATCCCCTTTGGCTTGCCTTTCGGCTTCGTTCAGGGCTTCGGCTTTTTACTGTCGGAATGACAAGGGGTAGAAAAGCGGCCTTCGGTCGAGATGACAAGGGGTAGAAAAGCGGGCTTCGGTCGGAATGACATAAGGTCTTTTCTACATAACAGAGTCATTTTTTTTCCTTTGCTTAGTTCGTATAATCTGTGTTAATCTGTGGCTCAAGTTACTGTCGAGCCGCCGGTAAGGCGGGGTCACAATCGCATAAGGAGAGCCAGAAAGCTATGGGAGAAAACGCAGAACAAATCAACGAGATAACAATCAAAAAGGCGCCTGTGGGGCTTGCGGTTTTTGCGCTGGTGGGGCCTTCGATGGTCTGGGCGGCTGAGTATATCGGCTCGGGCGAGGTCATCTTAGCTACGCGAACCGGGGCCATCCTGGGCACGACCGTGCTGTGGGCTATTGTTATAGGTATATTTCTGAAGTTCTGGATAGGTATGAGCGGGGCGCGCTATACCGTGTGCACGGGCGAGGGGATGATTGATATGTTCGACCGCATCCCCGGCCCATCTCACTGGGTGGTGTGGATTGTTCTGGTTATACAGTTCGTCGCAGCGACGTTTTCAATCGGGGCGTTAGCGTCGGCTGCTGGTGTGTTTGTAAACAGCATGCTGCCCATCGGGCGCAGTCTTTGCGGGTGGCTGGTTGCGTTCTTTGCAGTGGCGGTGGCCTGGTCCGGGGCGTTCAATGTGTTGAAGATAGTGATGAGTGTTTTTGTGGCGGTTATTGTCCTGGGGGTCTTGTATGTGGCCGGGCACGTTTTTCCGGGTTTTACAGAATTCCTGGAGGGCCTTAGTTTTAAGATTCCAGATGTCGCTGCATGGGCGGTCACTGATGAGGCGGGCAGTGGTAATCCGTGGAAGGAGATCCTGCCACTTTTGGGCTGGGGGGCTGGCGGGTTTGCGAGCCAGGTTTGGTACACGTACTGGGTGTTAGGGGCCGGGTATGGCGCGGCGGCGGGGCGGGGCTACGGCAAGCCTGCCGATGTCTCGATACTGCGGACGATGAGCCGCGGGACAGCCGAGAGAATTAAGGGCTGGTGCCGTGTGCTGTATATAGATTCGTCTTTGGCTGTGGTGATAGGGATTGTTGTTACTGGAGCCTTCTTGATCGCAGGTGCGGGGATTTTGGGGCCTAAGCAACTGGCGCCCGAAGGCAACGACGTGGCGTTGAAGCTTTCGGAAGTGTTCTCGCAGGAATGGGGATCTGTAGGGGGCTTTCTGTTCATTTTGGCCGGGGCGGCGGCGCTGATTTCTACGCAGACCGGACAGTTGGCCGGCTGGCCAAGATTATTGGCGGATTCTTTCAGGATTTGCGTGCCACGCGTCACCAAGAAGTTTACCTGGAAGACGCAGTTTAGGTTCTTTCTGATATTCTTTCTCTGCAGCAATATGATCATCGTATTCACGTTGGGCAAGGAGCCGGTGCGCTTGATTAAGTTCGCGGCACTCTTGGACGGCATACTTTTGACCTCGCTGCAGGCTCTTTGCGTAGCGATAGGACTGTTTGTTGTGATGCCTAAAATACTCTCTAAGGAGGCGTTTGAAGTGCTTAGACCGAACTGGATATTTGCAGTCGGGTTGGGTGTTGCATTCCTGGTGTTTACGTATTTTTGTATCTTTCATGTGCCGGGGGTTATTTTGGCCCTGCTTAAAGGAGGGGGGTAGTCAGGTGCTTACAGACTTGCACCTGGCTCAGGGATTGCAGGATTGTATTGGGGGAGTATCAGGTTAGTTCGCCGAAGAGTGTCAGCGGACTGGTCTTTATGATTTTTACTTTTGCAAACTGACTCGCCAGTGATACCGGCCCGTTAAAGACAACTATGTAATCCGTTGCGGTCCTGCCGACCAATTGCAGATTTTCTCCGCTGCCGGCAATATTGCGGTGGGATTTTTTACTTAAGCCTTCGACCAAAATTTTCACTTCTTTGTCCAAAAAGTCCCGGCTTAGCTCGTCGCTTATTTTCTCCTGGGCCGCGAGCAGCTCCGTAATTCGTTTTTGCTTTACTTCGGCGGGTATTGTATCTTTAAGCCTTTTGTCGGCTGTTGTGCCGGGGCGGGGTGAGTATTTAAAGATGAAACTATTTCTGTATCTTGCTTTATTAAGCAAATCAACTGTTGCCTGGAAGTCGTCCTCGGTTTCGCCGGGGAAGCCCACAATAAAATCGCCTGCAATTGCGATGCCGGGCACAGTTGCTCTTGCCCTGGCAAGAAGCTCCAGATACCAGGTGGCGGTATAGTGGCGATTCATTGCGTGCAGGATTTTATCAGAACCGCTTTGTGCGGGCATGTGCAGATAGTTACATACCTTCGGCGAATCAGCCATGGCCTGCAGAATCTCGTCGAAGAACTCTTCAGACGGATAACTGGTAACGAACTTGAGCCATTCGATGCCTTCAATGTCACTTGCTGCATCAAGCAAATCAGCTAAGCACCAGGTTTTCCGGTCCTTTTTGTGTTTGTATGAATTTACCGTCTGGCCTAACAGCGTGACCTGCTTTATTCCCTTAGACGCCAATCTATTTATCTGCTCGATTATGGCCTCGGGTGCGCGGCACACCTCCGGCCCACGCACGTATGGCACAATACAATACGCACAGAAATTATTACAGCCTCGCATCGCCCGAACATAAGCCTGGGACGGGATTTGCTTATCCTCGATGCCGTAGGCGGATTCGAATCTTTCGAGGGCCTGGTTTTGCATTTCGGAAGTTTTCTGCAGGATTTTTTCCGTTACCGCCAGGCGTTTTTCATTTTTTTCAAAAGCTTGTTTTAGAAGGTCGGCTATTTGCGGGATTTGTGTCGGGCCACAAACTATATTGACCGCTTCGTGTTCGAGCAGCTTGTCACCGAGCCGTTGTGCCATACAGCCGATGACGCCGACCACCATATCAGGCCGGGATTTTTTTATGTGTTTTAGATGTCCCAGATGCGAAAGGACCCGCTGCTCGGCATGTTCGCGGACTGAGCAGGTGTTTATCAAAACGACATCAGCTTCTTTAACGTTTTCAGTTAAGCTAAAGCCCGCTTCTTTAAGCGCAGAGGTCACCAGAGCCGTGTCCAGCTTGTTCATCTGGCACCCGAAGCTTTTAACGGATAATTTCAAATTATAAATTTGAGATTTCATATTGACAAGCAAGTATATCAGTTTGAGAGGGTAAAATCAACGTTAGTGAGTGTTAGGTAGTGAGCGGTTGAGTTTTCGCTGGAGGTCTTTTAGGCGGTTTGTCTCGTCGAAACCGAGGAAGATAATTGGAAATGCGGTCTTGTTGTGCATTAACGGCTCATCCATATCGACCCATCGCCGGCAGTATTCGCCGTCAGGCGTTCCGGGGATCGGCGAAAAATCCGCTAACATCCCGCGAATACCCAAGCTATTGACAAAACGCATCGAAGCTTCGAGCTGCTGAATATCAATATGAGGATGGCCGAGGATTTGATATGCCGTGATGTTCGCAGGCTCGGCACCTGCCTCAATAAGGTATTGAGAAGCCTGTGCAAGCTCATCGGACAAGACTTTCGAGCCGGTGCGTTTCTGCCACTGTTGAGAAGCGCTCTCAAATCCCAAATAGAAAGTCTTAAAGCCTGCCCGCACCATAAGCTCGGCAAGCTCTCTCGTAATGAAGCGGGCGTTAAGGGCATTTGGGCTGTGGAAGCTCACTTTAATATTGCGCTTTACGACCTCATTCAAAAATGGAATAACCCCCTTTTCAGCCTCGAACAGCAAAGCGTCGTCATAAAAGGCGATATTCTCGATGCCAAGCCGGCACAATAGCTCTAACTCAGCTAAAGAGTGCTCCAGCGGTCGCGTTTTGAATTGGCTGTAAACCTTCGGCACCGAGCAGTAAGTGCATTTAAATGGGCAGCCTTCGGTGAGCTTGAGCACGCCGACCTTTAACTTTTCGTACACCTCCCATAATGCCGGCTGGTTCAGGTCCGGGCTGATTCCCAAATATTTCCAGAGCGGTTCCAGCTCATTAGTTCGCACTAAAAAGTCCGCCCCGCCGTAAGGCGTCCCCAAGCGGACTAATTTTTCTGCGTGGCTACTGCAAAGCATTACGTAGTTGCCGCCTAAAACAATTTTTGTCTGCGGCCATATTTTGCGAACATCTTCGATAACTTCCTCGACGCCTTTATACCAGTAGGTCATTGTCGTCTGGATAAAAACAAAATCAAACGGTCCCTCTTTTGCTGCGAAATCCTCGAACATACTTCGAGGTAGGCCAAATCGCCGAAAATATCTTGGGATTGCTTCGAGGCATGCGGGATTTGGAATCTTCTCAAAGTGAAATCGGCCTCGACCCCATTGGTCGGATTCGAGCTCCTTTTGTCTTACTGTGAAAGGATGCATCCGGTCGAGATAATCGAAGAGCTTGAAATCCGCCTTGCCGCGCAGGTTTCCTGCGGCGCTCAGCATGCCATAGGGCTTGAGCCAGAAATCGTAGGCGGCAAAGTCGTAGATGGGCGGATTTACAAGCAGGATTTTCGGCGTCATAATTCTACATAATGGCGATTGTACCACATCAAAAGGAAACGCGACAACTGAAATTACAGTTTTTTTTCCCGAATGTACGCAGGCGTATCGAGTGCCTCAATTCTCTTTATGGCGGATAAATCCGCTAAAGCGGAACGACAACCGAGACAATCCCAAGGATTCTTTAGACTATCTTGTCATAGATACTGACCAAAAGCATTATCAATCAGCTTGGTAGACAAGATAAACACTCATAAAATCATCTCGTATCTCGCCAGTGCAGATGGCCAGTCCTACATACCCACCCCAGGCGGACGGACTACTAAAAATGACTTTGTTGGCGTATTGGCGATTATCAAGAGACAAAGGTTTCCACCATTCCATACTTTCGCTGGATAGCTCTAAAGCTTTTTCTACTTGGCGTATGGCGAAGGGATTTTGCCCAAGTTCAGATGCATCGGGAAGTTTTTCAGATGTGTCCATCAGAGATAGCAAGTCCGTCCTATGTATCTCAAAGTAACCATAGCAGAATACAACGCCTAATTCTAAACTCACGGAATGATATTTACAATTCCTTGCGGACTCCGGCAAATTCACATCAATGATATGCTCTATCATCTCTTTTGCAGTACTGTCATCGGCAGGTGATTCTTCCTGTAATGTCGAATCGACAGAGGGCTTTTCTGGTAAGGTTGAAGGTTCTTGTTTCTCACATCCGCTGGACATCAGACAGAAAAATATGAAAAATTGCAAGATAGCGAATTTAAATATATTGACAACCGGGGTTTTTGGATGCAGACTTATCGTTCTTTTTGCCACCTTTCATTCATAAGCTTTTCCATATTAATCACTTCACGAATATAATTCTCGATAACGGCTTACGATTGATTCGAGAACGCTCTGCCAGTCATCGGCACTATGGACATTGCCATTGCGAAG
>CAYQKF010000193.1:0-6452 GCA_964417935.1 uncultured Pirellulales bacterium | reverse complement strand
CGAAAGAGTAATAGACCAATGGCGTAACCTGAGCGTTCAATTAGGCCACAGGGTACAGCTCATCTATAACAGCCAGGAATTTTCCGGCAATTGCATCGGAATAGAGCCCGAAAAAGGCCTAATCCTCCAATTAGATACCGGCGGCGTAAGAATGTTCGACGCTGGTCATACCACTATCGTCAAACAGTAACATACCGTATTTGCAGGCATTATAGAGTGTTTTTACGTTAGACTCTGCTCAATCTTCCGCCGTAAAAAAGCAAACATTAGGTTTCATTTCTTGTCTTTTTCCGTTATATTATTTTTATGTAAACACGTATTCTATTCTGAAATAAAAATGAAGATGGAGAAAAGACCATGAAAACACAAGCAAAGGTACTGATGTACATCACAGTTGTGCTGCTGTGCGGAGACTGCCTGGCGCGAGCTGCGGGACCACTGCAGTTCCGCGAGCTCTTTAACGGCAGGGACCTGTCGGGATGGGTCAATGTGAATACGGCCGAGGACACCTGGACCGTACGCGACCGCACGCTCGTATGCAGCGGACGCCCTATCGGAGTGATGCGCACGGAAAAGCAGTATGAGAACTTCATCCTGCACATTGAATGGAAGCACCTGGAAGCAGGAGGTAATTCCGGCGTTTTTGTGTGGAGCGAAGGGATTCCGCAGAAGGGTAAGCGGTTACCCAAGGGGGTTGAGGTTCAGATACTTGAACTGGATTGGGCGGTTCAACACAATGCGACGGACGCCTATGTCCACGGCGAGGTTTTCGGCACAGGCGGACTTAAGACGACACCAGACAACCCCCGAGGCAGTCGCAGCAAGTCCATCGAGAACCGCTGCAAAGGAAAAGGCCAGTGGAACACATACGTTGTTGTGTGTGTTGACGGTGTCATTAAACTGTCGGTGAACGGCAAGTTCGTGAACGGCATCAGCAATGCAGCGGTCAAGAAAGGCTACATCTGTTTGGAGTCCGAAGGTGCTGAAATCCACTTTCGCAATATCCGGATCATGGAATTGCCGCCGGGCATCACGAGCGCTGAGAGTACCGCACCGGTTGTCAAAGACAAGCAGTAGCCGTTCGCCGTCTCCCTCGCGCATCAGCGAAGGGTAAGATGAGTGGCAGGGCAAAAGATGCTTATCGGTTGGCTCTGTGCAGCATCTGAGTTGATTGAATATTGTTGTTATATTATTGTTTTTGTGTAAACACGTATTCTATAAATAAATGGAAAGGGCTGGAATTATGTTAAGAAATGAATGGGTCAAAAGGTCGCTTGTAGTTTGGTTGGGATTGGTGGTGTGTTCACTTACGGTCTGTTCTATCGAGCAGGTCAATGCCAAGAGCTTAAAAGGGTCCGCGGATTTCTTAAAAGCCGACAAGCAGGACATACAACAGTGGCGTGAAATGAAATTCGGCCTGTTTATCCACTGGGGGCCGGTCAGTCTGAAGGGCACAGAAATCGGCTGGTCCCGCGGCGGTGAACGACGAGGACGGAAAGATAAATCTACAGGCTCAATCCCAGTAGAGATTTATGACAATCTCTATAAACAATTCAACCCTGTCAAGTTCAATGCGGACAAATGGGTACAAACCGCAAAAGATGCCGGTATGAAGTACCTGGTGTTTACGAGCAAACATCACGATGGCTTTTCAATGTTCGACAGCCAATTAACGGAATATAAGATTACCAACTCGCCGTTCAAGCGCGATGTCGTGAAAGAATTAGCCGATGCCTGTCACAAGGCTGGATTAAAGCTCGGCTACTATTACTCCCCACCTGACTGGTATCACCCGGACTATCGAACGGAAAATCATCCGCGTTACATCAGGTTTCTGCACGGCCAGCTTCGGGAGATTTGCAGCAACTACGGCAAGATTGATATAATCTGGTTCGACGGCCTTGGCGGCAAGGCAGAAGACTGGGACTCGGAGAATCTGTTCAGGATGATTCGTCGGCTTCAGCCCCACGTTATCATCAACAATAGGGCAGGGCTGCCCGCCGACCATGACACGCCGGAACAGAGAGTCGGAAAATTCCAGAATGACCGTCCCTGGGAGACCTGCATGACAATCTGCCGGCAGTGGGCATGGAAACCTAACGACCAGATGAAATCTCTAAAGCAGTGCATCGATACACTCGTACGAGTTGTTGGTGGGGATGGCAATCTCCTGTTCAACGTCGGGCCTATGCCGGATGGCAGAATCGAGCCGAGACAGGTCGCAAGACTCAAAGAAATGGGAAATTGGCTGGAAAAGTACGATCGAAGTATTTACGCCACCCGCGGCGGACCATTTAAGCCGGGCAACTGGGGCGCCAGCACATACAAGGGCAATACCATTTACATCCACGTTCTGAATTGGGACGAGGATACCCTTATGCTGCCGCCTATCCCAAAGAAAATCATCGCAAGCTCTGTTATGACCGGCGGGGCCGTAACTGTCAGGCAAACCAAACAGGCCATCGAAATCTCCGTCCCGAAGGCCTACCGGCGGGACCTCGACACAATCATCGTATTGGAACTTGACGGCCCTGCGAACGAAATAACTCCACGGGCTTTGCTGTCCAATTCACTGACGGCGACAAAGAAAGCTAAGGCTTCGAACACATTTCAAAATATGTCCACACACGGCCCGGCCAAGGCCGTGGACGATGACCCGGCCACACGCTGGGCAACCGACACCGGCACAAAGCAGGCCTGGCTCGAAGTGGACCTGGGAAAACCGACGACGTTCAACCGCGTCAAAATCAGTGAAGCCTACGACCGCGTGCGGGAATTTGAACTGCAATGCAGGGACGGCAGCCGATGGAAAACATTTGCTCGGGGCACAAAGCTCGGGCTTGACTATTCGAAGCAATTTGAACCCGTAACTGCTCGCTACGTTCGGCTGAACATCCTCAAGGCCACCGACGGCCCGACCATTTGGGAGCTCCAGTTTTTCGCTCCAAAGAAGTAATGAGGTCATCGCCTGTCTTATTGAGCCGGTGTAAAAACCTCTGAAAAATTAGAGAATTTAGAATATTCTGTAGAAAAGACCATATGTCATTTCGACCGAAGCGATGCCTGGCATTGTGAAGTGGAGAAATCTATTAAAACAGATTCCTCGACTCCGCTACGCTGCGCTCGGAATGACAATTTATCAAATCACGAGTGACAGAGTAGGCCATTGCTTGCCTTATTGAGCTTGTGTTAAAACCTCTGAAAAAGAGGGAATTGAAAATTAAGGGGGACTTTCTCGGCTACACCAAGGACGCTCGGAGTTTGAGTTTGACGGCAAAAAGGATTTTGGGTAAGCTGTGACTTGAGGTTCCAAACTGGAACTTCAAGATTAGGTGGTCACAAATTGTGACCTCAAGATTCTCATAAATTCCGGAGTGGTCGGGAATGCCTAAAGGCACAGGCTCAATTATTCCTATCGAGCGAATACAGCAGTGCATTTACCTTGTTCACAAACATAAGGTTATGCTTGACAGCGACTTAGCGCAACTATATGGGGTCCAGACAGGGGCTTTGGTCAGAGCAGTTAAGCGTAACATAGAACGTTTCCCTACTGATTTTATGTTTCAGCTAACTAAAGCAGAGTATGAGATTTTTTTGAGATGCCAAATTGGCATCTCAAAAGAAGGCCGAGGCGGGCGCCGATACATGCCGCGAGCATTTACTGAGCAGGGTGTTGCTATGCTATCCAGTGTCCTGCGCAGCAAAAGGGCTGTTGAGGTCAATATCGCAATAATGAGAACATTTGTTAAACTGCGTGAAATTTTGGCCACAAACTCTGCTCTGCGGCGAAAAATCGAGGCTATGGAACGTCAATACGATGAACAATTCAAGCTCGTGTTTAAGGTGCTGTCAGAAATGGTAATGCCAACCCCTAAATCAAAATCACAGATAGGCTATCTTACCGAATCCAAGGGACACAAAAAAGGCACTCGAAAAGCTAAAGCCAAATAGCACTTTTATGAGCAAGTACCAAACGAACAGTTTATTTGCGACGGAGGAAGCCGAGGAGGAGACTCTCTGTAATCACATTATTCGTGTGGCGTTTGCCTCGGCGGCGGATAGGGAGTTCGACTACTTTGTGCCGGATGAAATCTGGCCGGTTGAGGTGGGCCAGAGAGTCGAAGTGCCGTTCGGCAGAAAAGATAAATCTGAAGCTGGGTTTTGTACCCAGTCGGATGTCCAGCCCGAAGAGTCTTTTATTGCACGCGGTACAGGGAGGAAGCTAAAAAGAGTAACCAGGTTAATCGATAAAGAGCCGTTGTTGGATTTCGAGCTGATGGAATTGGCACGGTGGATAAGCGGTTATTATGTTTGTCCGCTCGGTCAGGTTTTAGCTGCGATGGTGCCTTCGGCGGTGAAGAGAGGGGCCGGCGTTAAAACACAAAGATATGTTTACCTGAGAGTCGGCGCTGCTAATATTGAAAAAACAATCAACGAATTGAGGGGCAAAAAGCAAAAGCAAATCGTCAAATTCCTGGACGGCAGGGGGGCTTCGAGTGCAAATGACGCTTTGGAACTGCGGGGTTTATTAGAATCGGTCGGCTGCGGCAATGAGCCTATAAAGAGATTGGCGGAAAAACAAATCGTTAAAATAGCCCACAAGACAATATTGAAGTCTTTGCCTGCTATTCCCAAAGGGATGTCAATAAAATCGGAACAGGTAATCCTCAATGATGACCAGCGAAAGGCATTGGCCCATTTTGAAACTGTGATAGAATCAGGCGAATTCGGCGTTACGCTTTTATACGGCGTTACCGACAGCGGCAAAACCGAGCTTTATATGAGGGCTATCGAGGCGGTTTTGCGAAAAGGGGCAGGCGCTATTGTGCTGCTGCCTGAAATCGCTCTTACGGCGCAGACCGTTCAGCGATTTAATGAGAGGTTCAAAAAAATCGCTGTAATGCACTCGGGCTTAACCGCTGCCCAGCGTAACGTGCAGTGGCAAAAGATAAAATCAGGTCAGGCCAACGTTGTTATAGGTGCTCGCTCTGCGGTCTTTGCGCCGCTGTCAAGACTGGGCCTTATTGTTGTTGACGAAGAGCACGAGCCGAGCTACAAGCAGGACACCGCGCCGCGGTACAACGGCAGAGACGTAGCGATAAAACGGGCGCAGTTGGCAAATGCACATTGTATTTTAGGCAGTGCCACGCCATCATTGGAGACGCTGTCTAATTGTCAAAGTAAGAAATATTTTAGTCTGGTGCGTCTGCCCAAAAGGGTGATGGACTTACCTATGCCACAGATGAAGCTCGTCGATTTACGACACGGACGGGTAACGCAGAAGGGTATTAATCTAATAAGTGAGACGTTGGCCGAGCGTCTGCAAGAGACACTTGCGAAAAAGGAGCAGTCGATTTTGCTTTTGAACAGGCGCGGTTACAGTAATTTTGTATTCTGTCCATCCTGCAAACATACGCTGCACTGCCGCAATTGTGATGTGACGCTGACCTTTCATAAGTCAAAGGTCAGCCGTCGCGAACGAATGCGGACGGTTACGGGAAAACACATCAATTATGGTTATGCGGTCTGTCATTATTGTCTGGCCCAGACGCTTGTGCCTGAAAAATGTCCTTTATGCGGCGGCGGATTTGCAATGATAGGGTTTGGCTCGCAACGGCTCGAAGAGGAATTGGCTAAAAAGTTTCCATTAGCTCGCGTATCGAGGATTGACAGTGACTCTATGGCAAGCAGAGACTATTACCGTCTTCTAAAAGATTTCGGTGAGGGTCGAATCGATATATTGGCCGGCACGCAGATGCTGGCTAAGGGTCTGCATTTTCCGAATGTAACATTAGTGGGTATTATCAGTGCCGATACATCGCTTTATCTGCCGGATTTCCGCGCGAATGAACGAACCTTTCAATTGATTTCTCAAGTGGCCGGTCGGGCAGGGCGCTCCGTGAAAAAGGGTATGGTTTTCGTCCAAACGTTTCTACCGAATCAGCCGGCGATACAGTTTGCCGTCGGCGGAGACTTTGACGGCTTTATCGAAGAGGAATTAAAGCATCGCAAGGCCTGCAATTTGCCACCGTTTTGGCGATTGGCGGTTATCGTTATGAAGGACGGGAATTTTGATAAACTTGACATCGCGTGCAAACAAATGCGTCAGAGAATAGATCGGATTATCGAAAGGGAAGGACTCAAAGCTACCGTTCGTGGGCCGATGCCGGCGGTGATAAGTCGGATACAGCGTTTTCACAGGATGCAGATAATTATTCAGGCCCCCGAAGCGACAACCATCCAGCAGTTGTTTGCCGATTTGCGGGCGGCGGGACCTATTCGACCGACGGTCAAAGTCGCTATAGATATAGACCCTGTTAATTTATTGTAGCTTGCAATTCAGAAGCTGATGTGTTATTTTATCTCTTTGTTTAACGGGGAGTAGCTCAGTTTGGCCAGAGCGCTGCGTTCGGGACGCAGAGGTCGCAAGTTCAAATCTTGTCTCCCCGATT
>CAYQKF010000192.1:0-6866 GCA_964417935.1 uncultured Pirellulales bacterium | reverse complement strand
CCCCTGCTTTCGCAGGGGTGACATCGTCGGTTGTTGCTTTCCACAACAGATACTAGTTAGCTCCCACGTTTCACGTGGATTTTTCTGTGGGCACCGCAGGCGGGTTGTTTAGCCGTCGTCGGCACGACGATGGTCCATACTCGACGCGTCAATCTCAACCCCCAAAATAACTGATAATCAATCTCTTCTACCCACCACCGCAACGACGCTATCCGTAATACGCGGCACACACAAGGCAATAAAAAATTCAATATGGATACATACACTTTTCCATAAGGAGTCCTTAGGAGTAACAGGCATACTGCAAATCCGCCAATGGCGGAATCAATATCGCAGATCCACCGTTTTTTGGCGGAGTCAATTTTAAAAGGGGCCTATACCGAATCAATCGGTATAAGCCCCGAATTGCCTGCACTTGTGTAACCGCAGGTACAAGTGATGCGAATCTGCTGCCATCTCATTTGTCAATGCGAGTCCGTCAAAAGCGGACGCAGCAATCTCAGACTTTGAGAGCTTCGTATCAGTCACGTAATCCTAATTGCCACTTAAATCACGGCTTACGGTGCCGGTCGATACAGACGAATATCGTCAAATAACACCATACCGGAGCCGCCGGCCTGCGGATTATTCTTATCGCCGAAACCAATAGAAATCGTATTGACATTGGCAAGATTTACGCCCTGGGCTGCAAAATCCTGTAGGTCGATAGTCCATTCTGTCCAGGTAGCTATCTGCGCTGCACTGGGGTCATCGTGATATACCACCGCGCTGCCGTTGAGAGCAACATACATCCGCTCAGCAGTATTAGCCGCATCACCTCTGAACCACAGCGACAATACTCCAACTCCTTCTTCTGTCCAATCACGCGCCGAAACCAACGTCATGGTTGCCTCAGAGTACATGAAATTGTTGTCGTAATAAAGCGGCATCGATTGACCGCCGCCGTGAACAATATTTGTCTCGGCAAAAGGAGGGTCAGCATGACCAGCCATAGAACCATTCATCGGGACTTCCCATCCGTCTATCCATGTACTGAATATCTCGTCGGGCGGATAGTCGTTGTAGTCCTCAAAATCGTCTATCACAATGAAGTCGGCTGTCGTAAAGTTCCAGAGGCTGCCTGTCCACGGACTGTCGGGATTGATGTTATTGACCTCATCAATCCGCCAGTAGTAAGTGCTATACCACTCAAGCTTCCCAGGCTCATAACTCTCAGAGCCAAGGTTCCCGGTATCTTTATACTCTGGTGAACTGGTATTGGCATTGCGTACGGCATCTTTATCTGTGCCAAAGTACACTTGATGCGAAACGGCATAGACTCCCGGTGTCCAGGTAAGAACAGGTGTCTGCTCTACATCCACAGCGCCATTAGACGGATTCGGGTTCCCGACTCCGCCCTCAGTAGTAAAGCTCCAGACGTCGCCTTTATACGTATCGATGGCATCAAACTCATCGACCCGCCAGTAGTAAGTCTTAGCCAATTTAAGTGGGCCGGGAGTATAGGTTGTAGTCCCCTGAGAGAAACCCCCAGCGTCATTATTCACATCGTCAAAATTATCGCCGAAATATACGGTGTGCAATTTCGAACCGAAACCTCCCGTCCAGTTAAGCTCCACATCCGGGTCTACCAACTCGGCACCATCAGCCGGGTCGGGTGTATAGGCGGTCTTGGGTGGAACCGAAAAGCTCCAGACATTACCTTTCCACGGACTATTGGGGTCCTGGTCATTGATCTCGTCAACACGCCAGTAGTAAGTTGTGCCTGGAACAAGGCCGTCCGGAGAGGCAAATCCGAGAAAACCGACAATAAGAAGGGTCGAGACCTGGTTGCCCTGGAACGTACTTTCGGCTCCGGCATTCACATCGTCAAAATTATCGCCGAAATATACATCATGTGAGACCGCAAAATCTCCCGGCGACCATTCAAGGGTCGCCCATATATCCTCATAGAGGGCACCATTTCGTGGTTTGGGGGTTCTGGCCTTAGGTTTCACGCCCAGCACATATTTAACGGCCGCTCCAATCAGTGCATAAGCATTCTCATTCAATACATCATGTGCGTAATAGTGAAAGAACATACCGATGCGGATATCCGCTGCAAACGGGCCACTGCCATCTGTAGGAGCTACAGCCAGCGCAGCTCCCTTTTCGTAAACAAGAATAACATCGTAAGTCTGGCCGTCAGCTAAGGTGGCTGTTGCAATGACGGTGGCCTCATCTCCTGCGTCGCCCATGGCAAATTGGGCCGTGCCTTCCGAGCCCGTGATACCAGTCAGAACGGTAACTGTTCCGCTGAGACCTGCGGCCATAGGATGCCCGGGACTGACGATTGTTATATCTGTAGTTGCCACGTCGCTTGTTCCACCGCCACCATGTGTCATGCCCATTTCATCCCAGGCGTAAGGCTCGCCGACGATTATCGGTGTTTCTATTTCTGTGATTTTTTCCCTGACTGCGCTGGAGCCTACCGATTCGGAAATATAAACCAAATCCGCGGCGGCAGCGGCAGCCTCCATGGCTGCTTCGTCTTCGTCATCATCAAAATACGTTACAGTATGTCCAAGGCTTTCAAGGAAATCTTTTATCAAAGTGTCGTTGGGGTAGGTGGCTTCAGTCGGATCATTCACTATAAATAGTATATTATCCCCCATGGCTCCAGCAGCTGAAAAACTAAGTGCTACCACACAACAAAGTAAGGTTCTTATCAATTTTTTCTCTAACATAATTTTTTCCTCCAAATAAAGTTTCCTGTTCCCAAAACAAGAATTTTTGAACAAAACATGGTACCTGAAAAATTGTCATTTTTTTATAAAAAACTTGTGCATCAATAGCATAGTCATTGAAATCAAGCCTCCTTACGGCTCAGTAGCCGCCTGAGGAATCACGTGCGGCAACGACCTTTGGTCAAGGCCCAGCTCATCGGTAATCAGAATACAATCGAGAAGTGTGGCATCATCACGACGCGCGATCTCCAGCGTGTGCTCCCCGGCCGACAACGTGATTTTTACAACCTCGTTGCCGTGACTGTTGCTGTGCACCTCATCCCAGTGCCAAATATCTCCTTTGTCTATCACATTAAACTTGATCCAGCCGCTGCTATGGGTCCCCGGGTCGTAATTAGTAGCATCCGAGATCCGGACCCAGAATGAGTCAGCGCCTCCAATGACAATCACGTGAAGCAGGATTTTGTAGGTTCCCTCCTGAACAGTGAAATTGTAGGTGGCGACACCGTAAACAGGCGGGCTTTCAGTTTCGTCGCCGGAGCCCTCATCAGTCCCGATGTACTGACCACCCGATGCCAGTGGGCTATCATAAATCTTCATGGGCGCTGTAATACTGTCCGCAGCTTCTGCTTCAAACCATATTTCCACAGGAGGCTCAGGTACCAGCCGATACAGCCTAATGTCGTCAAAGTACACCATGCCTGAACCGCCGGCCGCTGGATTTGCCTCGTCACCAAAGCCAATGGCAATCGTTGTGACATTTGCCAGGTCCACGCCAAACGATGCAAGATCAATATTCCAATCATGCCAGGATGCTCGCTTTATGTCAGCTGTGTCACCGTCATATACCACCTTGGAACCATTGAGCTTCACATACATCTGCTCAACGGCATTGTCAGGGTCGCCGTAGAAGTTTAGTAACAATGCTTTAACACCGTTTTTTGTCCAATCCTGTGGCGGGCTCAGCGTCCGCTCAGCTTGTGAATATTTGAAGTTGTTGTCGTAAAATAGCGGCATCGATTGATTGCCGCCGTGAACAATCGTTTGCTCGGCAAAAGGAGGGTTGTCATAACCGACGATAGAGCCGTTTGTCGGGTTGTCGATTCCATCTAACCACGTATAAAATATTCTGTTGCTCTGGGGAACATCGGGATTAAGGTCATTGTAGAGCTCAAAATTGTCCACAATAAGATAATCGGGTGTCGCAAAGTTCCAGAGGTTACCTTCCAACGTCGTGGGGGTTTGGGCCTCATTGACCTCATCGACCCGCCAGTAGTAAGTTTCGCTCAGGTCAAGCGCCCCGGCATCATAGTTAGCTTCGGTCACTGAGCCGGCATAAGCGGTACCTTCCAACACGGATTCCCTGTTGCTGCTGAGGTGCACATCGTGTGTGGATGCTTGTCTTCCCGCTCTCCAGCCAAGCACCACATTCGGGCCCACACCTGTTGCGCCCTCGGCCGGGCTGGGCTCTCTTGCCCAGACGGGTATGTAAGATAAGCCAATCTCGCTCAGGCCATATCGGTCATACAGGGCACCTCCCCAGTTGCTGTTGGCGGTGACCCTGACGTACTTTGCCACCGCGCCCTCAAAATCAATTGTAGTATTGTGTGCATAGCCATCGGCGCCGGGCGCCTGGGCAAATTCATGCGCAGCTCCCAACGTCGTATAGGCGATACCATCAGTCGAATATTCAATGGCAGCATTTTTGATGCCGTACCCGGCAAGAATAGACTCGCCGTTATAATTCCACACCCGCATCTCATGCAGTTTATAGACCTTGTCGAGCTCGTACAGGATCCAGCTCGGCTGGGGCGCACCGCCGGCGCTGAGCCACATGTCCGTTGTCTCCTTTGAATGCAGAGCGTCATCGAGTCCTGAGCCGTTTGTGGTATTCTCAGGCCCTTTCCCCGTGTCGCTGCTGGAAGCTGTGGCGGTTACAGTTGAAGGTGGGATTGGATAGCCAAAAGGCTCTGCGGTAAATTGCCAGAGGTAGCCTTTGTGTATCGTAGTACCGTCGGCCTCAACCTCATCAATCCGCCAGTAGTAAGTTTTTCCAAAATCAAGGGTTGCGCCGACAGCATACTGGTTAGGATCCTGGCGACCCTTGTAAACGTTATTGGGGTCAATTGTTGTACCGGCCTCGCTTACATCGTCAAAATTGGCCCCGAAGTACACATCATGTTTCTGTGCAGACGTTCCCGGTACCCAGCTAAGAACTACGCCCTTTACCACATCCATCTGCTGCCCGTCGGCCGGATTCGGCTCAGCCGCCTCCGCTCCTGCAATAGCGGTAATTTCACGAATCTCCTCCTCAGACAAGACCCTGTCATAGATGCGGACATCATCAATCAAACTGTTGAAAAAGTTTTTTGGGGCGCCATCGCTCCTCTTGTAATGTGCGCCGATGGTTCCGTAATAAGCAGTAGCATCGCCCTTTAGGATTCCCGAAGAAGCGACCGAGACATTCGTTCTGCCGTCGATGTACAGTTTGTACTCTGTCCCGTCATACGCCCCGGCCACATGATGCCACGTGCCATCGTCCACGGGCCAGGTTCCGGTGGCTGCGGTTACCGGCTCGGTGTTCATAACTTGAAACGCAGCGTTTCCGCCTGAGCCACTGCGTAGTCTCCAGGCGTACCCGAGAGCAACGATACTATCGGACGAGCCCACCGAGCTCGTCTTTATCCAGGCCATGACCGTCATTTCCGTCGCGACTATGCCCGACCAGCTCCTTTCGCAGTACACATAGTCCCCATCGGCAGCCAGGCTCAGGACGTACGAATCTCTCTCGTCGTCCCAGATGATTTGGGCGTCACCCTTTGGCTCGCCTGTGATAGCGGTGCTCGTGCCGGTGTTGCTGAAGTCGTTAATGCCCTCAAACTCATAATGTGCCACGGGCTCTTGACCGGCCCAGGTGTAACTTGCCCCGCCCAGCACCAAAACAAAAGAAACCAGATAAATCAATTTTTTAGACATAATAATCCTCCTTCACACCGTCCCGTCTTTGCCGCAAGGTATCCTGCGGACGACGGGCGGGATTCAAAAAAAATATAGATTGTTAATTGAGATGTAAAAATCTTAACTGCGAAGTACAAAGTTTCCACTACAACTTCGTACCCAACATAATAACTCCTCCTCTATTCGAAAAACTACAAATATTCCACACGTCATAAGCTCTGAATCAGCAAATACCTACCTCTACTGGAACAAGCTTAGTCAATACTATTTATACTAAATTCACTACTTTCGCGTCAAGAAAAAAACTATCGAATTATGCCTGCTTTTTTAGAACCCTCAAATAAAATCGGCAATCTCCCCTGGCTGGGCGCCGCGGCGACTGCAAAATAATCAATATGGATACATACGCTTCTGCCGTAAGGCATTTGCCGCAAGGCGTCCTGTGAACTGCGGACAACAGGCGTATCGCAGATACGCCGTCTTTGGGCGGAGTCAATTGAAAAGGGGCCTATACCTAATCAGTATAAGCCCCGAATGAGGCAAATTAGTTGCCCTCTCTTTTGTCATTGCGAGTCCGCCAAAGGCGGACGTGGCAATCTCAGACTTATGCAGCCTCTTATCAACCAAACAATCTCAATTGACACCTAATTCTCGGTTTAAGGTGCCGGTTCCGGCTCCGGTTCCGGCCGATACAGTCGAATATCATCAAAAAAGACTAAACCTGAACCGCCGGCTTGCAGACTATTCTTGTCGCCAAAACCGATAGAAATCGTATTGACATTGGCAAGGTTCACGCCCTGGGCTGCAAATCCGCTTGGGGCGGACAAGTCGATAGTCCATTCTGTCCAGTCGTCTATCTGTGCTGCATTGGGATTTTCGTGATAGACCACCGCGCTGCCGTTGAGAGCAACATACATCCGTTCAGCAGCATTATCCGAATTGCCCCTGAACCACAGCGACAATACTCCAACACCTTCTTCGGTCCAATCACGCACCGAGACCAACGTCATGGTTGCCTCAGAGTATTTGAAATTGTTCTCGTAATAAAGCGGCATCGATTGACCACCGCCGTGAACAATCGTAGTCTCGGTAAAGGGAGGCTCAGCATGACCTGCCATAGAGCCATTCTCCGGGACTTCCCATCCGTCTATCCACGTGGACCATATCTCGTCGGGCGGATAGTCG
>CAYQKF010000191.1:0-6971 GCA_964417935.1 uncultured Pirellulales bacterium | reverse complement strand
CCATTGTAGCCCGAGCAGCACTACAGAATTAACCCACCCATAACTGACCGGTTACTATAAAATAAAGTTTTTTCGTAGAAATCAGAAAAACAGGCTGAAAAGCGGCCAAAAACCATAAAATATCAAGTATCGAGCGGGGAATTTCGGATGCCAAATGCGAGACTGCCGCACGCGGCTGTGTCTCGCTCGCAATGACCCGATGAGTGCGAAATACGACATCCGCACGACGCAATACTACAGGTTGTATTCCTTGATTTTCCGGTAGAGTGTTCTTTCGCCGATGCCGAGGATTTTTGCGGCCTTTTCGCGGTTGCCTTTTGTTTTGGCCAATGTGTCTATGATGGCCTGCTTTTACAGTTCTGCTCTCTGAGATAATGTCAGGTTTTGTTTTTGGCAGTCAGCAAATCCACCGCCTTTTTAATGTTCTCAGCGGTTGAGATTAAGAACAGCTCATCGCCTTCGTTGATGACCTGCTTGCCCCTGGGAATTGAGAATTCTTCGGCTTCGTGATTATATACCGCAATGAAAACACACTGAGAAGGGAACTGGCGACTTTCAACAATGTCCTGAACGCTCTTACCGGCGACTCTTGCATGCTCAGGGACAATAATCATGAAGATATTCGCCTTGCCTCCACCTATGGTGGTTATTCTTCGCACCGTAGGGTTCTCGATATCCATCATTATCTGGCTGACCATCAGGTCGGTTACACGAACAATCGAGTTTACGCCCGCAACTCTATAAGCATGTTTATACGCAGGGTCTCTCATCCTGACTATAATCTGAGGCACCTCAAAACTCTTAGCCAATATTGCACAAGCAAGGTTGTCGGCGTCGTTGCCCGTTGCGGCAACTACCACATCGGCCTTTCCGATGCCGGCTTCATTCAAGGCTTCGATGCTCGTAGCGCTTCCGTTAATCGCAACAACTCCTGTTTCTGCATACAGCTTATCGCAGATTTCCTTATCCTGCTCAATCAAAACCACATCATGCTTGTTATCCAGTAACCTGTGAACAAGCCTACCCCCTACCATTCCACCGCCGGTAACCACAATATACATTTTTTATTACCTCCAATAAAGCTGGTAACTGGTAACTGGTGATTGGTAATTGGTGAGTTGTAATTGCTTACCATTTAACCAATTAACCATTTAACCAATTAACCATTTAACTAATTCTCCAGGCTTTTCTTGAAAACAAAAGCAATACCGGCAAAATTTCCAGTCTTCCTGCCAGCATCCCAAAAATATACGTTAGTTTCACTACAGGGTGAATATCTATCATATCCCGGCCTGAGATATAACAGGGGCCGATATTGCCCATCGCGGAAAACATCCCGGAAAACGACTGCCAGGGGCTTTGATTGGAAAACAGAGATGTAATGACTCCGCCAACCAGTAATAATGCCGCCCAGGTGAAAAATAAAGCAGCTATCCGATGCACTTCGTCTTCGGGTAATATTTTCCTGTCAATAATCAGGCCTGTGGACGCCTTGCTGGAGGTTCTCAACTTGAAAAGCTCCCTGAACATCAGCCGATTAAGTATGGCGATGCGCAAAACCTTAAAGCCCCCCGCCGTTGACCCAACACAGCCACCAATAACCATCATAACCAGGAACAATTGTTTAGCCGCGGCATCGAAAGAACCGATATTTTTCGTTGCAAAACCGCTCGTTGTGAGAATAGAAATCACCTGGAATATTCCGTGCCGGAATGAGCGCTCAAATTCGCCGAGGTTTACAGGGGTACCACGTGTGAAGAGGGCTTCAAGAGCACCTGTCTTGTAAAGACGCTCGATTACGATGACTATCACAAAAGCTGCTATTAGCCGCCACCAGTACCGAATCTCGATGTTATCCCAGAGGGCCTTAAAGTCTCTCGTCAAGAGACGGTAATGCACCAAAAAGTTAATTCCGCCTAACATCATTATGAACGTTAGAGTATATTCTATCAGCTTGTAATTGGGATGATCTGCCAGGTAGTAGAATTCAATGCTTTTGTCATGAGGCGAAAAGCCGCCAGTGGACACAGCGGTCAGGGCGTGGCAGACGGCATCGAAAACCGGCATCCTTTCGATGGCAAGAACGGCCGCGGCCAATAACGTAAATATCGCATATATCGCCCAGATTATTCTGAGTGTATGAAACAATCCGGGCGCAGGCCTGCGGGAAGAAATCTTGTGGCTCTCGGCCCCGAATATATGATGAGCCCCGCCGGCCTGAAAGGTCAGCACCAAGAAAAAGGAAAGTATGCCTAAGCCGCCCAGCCACTGAGTTAGCGCCCGCCAAAAAAGTATGCTCCTCGGCATATCGTCCAGCCCGGAATAAATTGTGATGCCGGTGGTAGTAAAACCACTCATAGCTTCAAAATAGGCGTCGAGGTAGTTGGAAGGAACCGCAATTATGAAGGGTAAAGCACCCACCGCTGAGACAACAAGCCAACTAAGAGCGCATATAAGCATAGAACCGGTGGTATCAAGGGCTGCCGGCTTAAACTTGTGGCGCAAAATCATTCCGAGCGAAAATGAGATGAGAGCCGCAATGACAAAAGCGGTTGCGGTAACCCAGCCGTCACCCATTCGTCCCCAGTAAATGAGAACGATTATCAGCGGAAACAAAAGAATCAGGCCCAATATCTCCAGCAGATTTCCAATAAAATGGAATATACAACTGATTCGTCGAAATCCGTTTCTCATTCGCAACTCCATAGTTCATCAACGCCTCTGTCGGCCTGGTTTCTGAATTATAATGACGGCAGGGACTATTGCAAACTATTTAACCGGTCAATATCACAGCCGACCGGCACAAAAGATTTGTATACCCTTCAGGGTAGTAAATTCCCGCGTGTAAAATCATAAACTATTATTGTAGAAATGCTTACCCGCGCACAAACGGGAATTTTCAATCGAGAGCACTATAATAGGCAAATTTGGACTTTTGTGTTCTCAATTTTTCATTATAATAGGAGGGAGATTGCTTCGTCGTCCAGCAGCAATTGAGCTTAGCCTCATGTCTAATTGGTGCTGGACTGCTCGCAATGACGTGGCAGCGTACCTTTCGTCATTGCGAGCGAGGCGCAGCCGAGCGCGGCAATCTCAATCTCAGCAAGACGGGAACGCAGCCTTAGCTACATAAAATAATTACATTGGGCAACATACAATGGACGATACCGAACGATTTGAACAGCTTATCAATGGCGGCTATTGCTGCATATCTATCGTTACCCATGAAGAAAGGTACGCACTGGAAATCATACGCCAGGCGGCACTTGATCTACAGCGTGATATGTGGATATGGTCTGTTGCCGGAGGCGTCAGGGATGGTTTGCTGGCCGATAGCCTTTTCATAGCTGATACTGAAACACCTGCCACCGGGCTTTGTCACCTTGCCGATACAAAGGAAGGTTCTATCTGTGTAACTCTTGACCTTGCTGAACATCTCAAGGGAGGCCTGACGCTGCGGGCTCTGCGTGACCTTATTGAGCGCTTCGAGAAAAATGGCAGCACTCTCGTGATGATTGACAGCGAGGACAAACTGCCAGGAGTCGTAAAATCTTATGCGAGGCCCTTTGAAATTTCTTTTCCCAACCAACAGGAATTGAAAGACCTTGTCCGTAAGACATTGCAGCGTTTCCACCGCGAGAAACCCATCGAGATCGGTATCACACAAAAGGGCCTGGATACGATTGTCCGTAACCTTCGTGGCCTGACCCGCCGTCAGGCTGAACGCATTATTATTGATACCGTCGCCGACGACAGACGCTTCGACGACAATGATATAAACATCGTAATTGCAAGCAAACGGCAGATGACTCAACGGGGCGGTTTGCTGGAGTATATCAAAATACCTCTGGACCTGAGCGGAATCGGCGGTATGAGGCGACTGAAGAAATGGCTCAACCAGCGCAAAGACGCATTTAGCTCCAAAGCCACGAAGTTTGGCCTTGAAGCCCCCAGAGGCGTGCTTATGCTCGGCGTGCAGGGGGCCGGAAAAAGTCTCTGCGCAAAGGCGATTGCAACCGCCTGGCAACAACCGCTGTTGAGATTGGACCCCGGTGCTCTATTCAACAGCTACATTGGCGAATCTGAGCGCAACCTTCGCGAGGCACTTCGGCAAACCGAAATGATGTCACCGGTAGTTCTGTGGATTGATGAAATCGAAAAGGGCTTTGCCTCAGCCGCCAGCCAAAGTACCGACGGGGGTCTGTCCAAAAGGATGTTCGGCACGCTGCTGACCTGGCTGCAGGAGCGCGAAGCACCAGTATTTGTCGTAGCCACAGCCAATGACATCGAGGCCCTGCCCCCTGAACTTATGCGCAAAGGCCGATTCGACGAGATATTTTTTGTTGACCTGCCAAGGCAAGATGTGCGAAGAGAAATTTTTGCTATTCATCTAAAGAAACGTAAGCGAGACCCCAAGAAATTCGAGCTGGGGACGTTGGCCGAAGCATCTGAAGGTTATAGCGGCTCTGAAATAGAGCAGGCCGTCGTGTCCGCTCTGCATGAAGCGTATGCCGACAAAACCGGCCTAAATACAGAACATATTCTCTCGGCCTTGAGGGCTTCGCCACCACTTTCGGTAACATTAGCCGAAAAAGTCCAATGCCTGCGGGCCTGGGCCAAGGGCAGATGCGTCCCGGCTGATTGAAAAACAGATTAATGCTCTGTCAAGGCTCAAATGCGGATACGCACTCTTCTTGGAATCTTTGGACTTTAATTTTTTATCCTTCCCTTTATAATAGGCCCATTAATGGAGCTTAACTGATTTAAGGATATCTATTATGGCAAAACGCAATTTGTACATATTACTGATTTTTGGATTAACTATCAGCCTGTTACTTGTCGGCTGTGTGGAACGTAAGCTGACAATCAACACCGAGCCGCAGGAAGCTTTGGTCATATTAAACGATGAGGAGATAGGCACCTCACCTGTTACGGTCTCGTTCGAATGGTACGGCGATTATTGGGTCAGAATAAGCAAGGAAGGATTCGAGAGCTTAAATACCCACCGCCCGTTGAAAGGGCCGTGGTACGATAAGTTTCCGTTCGATTTCTTCGCGCAAATAATCAGCCCGGACAGAATCGTCGATTCATACGAATGGACATTTGAGCTTGAACCCAAAAAACAAATAACCCGAGAAGAACTAATCCAAAACGCTGAGAATTTGAAGAAGCAGCTTGAATAACAGGTTATGGTAGATGTTAAACTCTTGTTTTTTGGCCAACAAGAAGATATAATAAATTTGAAAAAAGATGTAAATGTTGACTGTTCACCAGCGAGGTATAGTTATGAAATTAAAGACGATTATACATAAAGCGGAGGAAGGAGGCTATTGGGCGGAAATTCTAGCCATCCCCGGCTGCGTTACCCAGGGCGATTCGTTTGAAGAGCTTTTGAAAAATATTTATGAAGCGGTGGAAGCCTGCTTATCTGTGGATGTCCAAGACTATAAAATCCAAAAAGATGACCAACTAATGGAGATTACGGTTTGAAGCAAATCAGCGGAAATGACTTTGCTAAACTGCTCAGTCAGAAAGGCTGGGAACTGAAAAGGATTCACGGCAGCCATCACGTCTTTCACCAAACCCGTGACCTGCTGCTGCCAAAGTTAATTTCAGGCTAATTAGATGTGTTGGAATCGTATATAGAAACAGGAGAACAAGCAAACGAAACATCTGTGGTTTCAAAAGAAAAGGGGTAAATAAAATGCCTGATAATCTTGAGGAATTGTTAGCGCGGTTACGTGAATCGAAATCTCTGTTCCTTAGTAGCGAAGAGGCTACCAAACAAGGAGCTATTCTACCTATACTTGCCAAGCTCGGCTGGGACCGGGATAACATACAGGAAGTCATACCTGAATATTCTGTCGGCGGCGGCCGAGTAGATTACTGTTTGAAAGTTGATGAGCAAACGGTTTTTCTGGAAGTTAAACGAGCAAACGAAGAACTCGAGCGACATCAGGAACAGTTGCTCGATTATTCTTTTAGACAGGGAGTGAAGTTAGCAATTCTTACCAATGGTCTTGTGTGGTGGTTTTATCTTGCATTGAGCGAGGGCAGTTGGGAACAACGAAAGTTTTTCACTGTTGATATTCAGCATCAAGAGGCTTCATCGGTGGCGAATCACTTCCGACAGTTCTTAGGGAAGGAAGCGGTATCGAACAAATCAGCAGTTACAAAGGCAGAGCAAATACGAGCAAGCCGTCAGAAGATAGGGATTATTCAAAAAACCATCCCGAAAGCGTGGCGGCAACTTTGTGAGGATCCGGATGAAATGCTACTTGAGTTATTCGCTGAGAAAGTAGAAAGTCTTTGCGGTCATAGTCCTGACCACCAGATGCTTTCTGAGTATTTGGCCAAAACGCTTAAGAGCGATACAACAACAACTACTCAACGACCGATACGAAAACCCGGACCAAAGAGACCAACTAAGCCAGCTACTGGTAAATCTCCCATTGCTTACAGGTTTGAAGGTAAAAATTATCCTGTCAGGTCATTCAAAGACATACTGCTGGGACTTTGTGAATCTCTTTATAGAAAACACGGGATGGATTTTGAGCGAGTTTTTGTTCTAAAGGGGAGCAAACGAGAATATTTTTCAAGAGATTACAAAAATATGATAGATCCAAGAGAAATTGCAGACTCAGGTATCTACATTGAGACGAATCTATCCGCAAATGGCGTAACACGAAGATGCAACCAGTTGTTGTCCTTGTTTGGCTACCCTAAAAATACATTAGAAATTGAACTTCGTGATTAAAAATATATAACATTCAGCATACGGATTTTGAATAGTGGGGTTCCACCAAAAAGATTCCTCGCTGCGCTCGGAATGACATTTGTATTTGCTGAAAGGCATTATATGGCTATTCTAAAGTTAGACAGGCATAATGAGGACAAGGAAATCGAATTTGAATTGGATTACCTTACGTCTTTAACAACCAAACAGCGGTTTGAATTGATGTTTAGAAAAA
>CAYQKF010000190.1:0-7058 GCA_964417935.1 uncultured Pirellulales bacterium | reverse complement strand
AGCGGGAATCCAGCTTTTTCGCTCTGGACCCCTGCTTTCGCAGGGGTGACATCGTAGGTTTTTGTTTTCCGCAAAAGATACTAATTAAAATAACAGCTCGTCCTTTTTCCACGGGCCGAAGTGTAAAATCTGGTCTTTCTGCGCATCTTTACCCTCGCCTTCCAGCATAATCATGGCCAGTATATCCGGATGGCGAGAACAATATTGCCTGATTTCATCCGGGCTCATAACCATAAAGGCGGTGGAGAGTGCGTCGGCGGTTGCAGCATCAGGGGCTGATACCCAGGCGGCGCATTTGCCTTTAACGGGCTGAGCCGTCCTGGGGTCGATGATATGTTGGCTCTTCTGAAGACCTGAGCCGCTTATGGCCCGGCCCCGCAAACAGGGACGAGCTAAAATCTGTTTGCGATTGTCCGGATTGCTTAACGTCAAGGGCCAACCCTTTGTATCGACAGGCCCATCAAGGGCCAGCACCGAACTATAGCCGCCGGAAATCAGAGCGGTTTCAATACTCCACTCACACAGCAGTTCAGCCACCCGGTCAACTGTGTAGCCCTTGCCGATGCCGCCGATATCAACTTGAACCGGAGCGGCAAGCAGCCTGACCGTATGCTCATCTTCATCCAATTGTAACAGGTGCGTGCCGGTATGTTGACGAGCAAGATTCAGCTCCTTTTGCGGGGGCGTACGCGGCGTTCCATCTTCGTTACGCCAACGACTCAGCAGAGAGCCGATAGTAATATCAAAAGCCCCATTAGTTTCGGCGTAAATCCGGCAGCTAAGCTGCAAACATTCGAATGCGTCCAAACCGAGCCGCAAAGGCTGATTGGCAGGTAAATTGTTAATCCGTGTGATGTCACTGTTTTCGATAAATCGGCTAAGCTCGCCTTCGAGCCGGTCAACCTCATCGAAAGCGGCAGCAGCGGCCTGCCGGGCATAGCGGTCATCGTCATACACGACAATGACCTCAAAAGTGGTCGCCATCGCCTCATGGCAAAAACGCTTCATCCCGGGAATTGATTGACAATCGCTCTGGACAAAACAGGTTTCTGGCTGCTGCTTGCTCATTTTTCAGATGCTTTTTTGATTAGCTCGTCCGGGTCCGGCCCCTTATGACAGATATCCCACAAGTCCTTTCTAACGAAACCAAGAAGTTTAACTTGTGGACGCAACCACACATAGTAGGGCCTGTCAAACATATACAAGTACATTTGACGCTTTTCCAGAGGCGTCAACGCATACAGCTTATTGGTCAAGTCAGCTTCAACATCGGGCGAGATAATAATCAGAGGCGCCGAAGATGCATCATTGACAACTTCATTCGACCAGCGTATTTTTTTGAAAGACCGCAAATACCAGGGCAGTGGCCAATAGTCACCTTCCGGGCAAATGACATCGATAGGAATATCGTAACCATCTTCGTGAACACTTGCGTACTCTTCTATTTTTTCAGTAATAGTAAACACCTCATTAGTAGGATGAGCATAGACGTAAGGGTTGCGACTGTCTGCATAAAACTCGTAATTGCTCAGGTAGGACTGCCAGGTCAGGAGAACCGAACTCTCGAATAACAGCAAGAGAATTATCAAGCGTGGCAAAACGTTCGGCAGCAGCTTCACTAACACCACCGCCCCGACGCCGGCCAATAGAATCATACCGTGCAAAAACCCTAACATGCACCAGGGAGTTTTATATGGGATCACGGAATACACCGCAGTCAGAACAAGCGTGTAAAAGCCGATGAATCTAAGCAGATGAACATTTACACCAGACACCAGACTCCAGACTCCAGACTCCAGACCTGTGTCTTGTGTCTTATGTCTTGTGTCTTGTGTCTTGTGTCTTATGTCTTGTAGGCCTTTTCTTGTCACCGCAGTTATCAAGCCGACCACCGCCAGGAGGACTATAAGTGCTTCGGTCCATCTCGGCCCGTCACCATATCTGGAATAGATGAGCATCTTGAGGTAGTAATACCACGGGTGGATATGAAGCGTGTTATTACCCGCGCGGTCGAAATAGGTTGTATAAGTCCGGACCGAATCCAGAATTCCGCCGGGGTTGGTAAGAAATGATGAATAAAACAATGCAGAGACAACTGCGCCGGCAATAAGACCTGCAATAAGATGTGAGGGTTTTATTGCTTTTGCGGCATTTATGAGAGCCCCTTTCGGACGGCGCATTAAGAGCATGAGCAACAGGGCCAAAAACATTGAACCAAAAGCGATAATGCACGTTTCTTTGGTGGCGTGCATAAGACCCAGGGACATCCCTGTCAGCAGGGCCCAGGCGATATTTTTGCTCCGGGTATATCGGTAGCCGAAGACAATTGCGCCAAAGGTGAAACAAACCAGGAGCATTTCCTGGATGTAATAACGGCTGTAAAAAACCATAGCAGGTGAGATAGCAGTCAATACGGCGGCATAAACGGCAGCGTGCGATCCCAGTCCGTCGCCGACCAGCAAAACCAGCAGCACTAACAGCACACCGAAAAAGACGGGCACAATCCGCAATGTGAATTCGCTGACCTGGGTCAGTTTTTCAGCAGAGGCCAGGCGGGCAGGGATTAAAGTCAGGTAGTTAAGCGTCGGGCCGTGGTATTCATCGGGGTCGTATGTATAAATACCTTCTTCAAGTAAATCCCCGAACTTGATGGCATGAACGGCCTCGTCGCCGTGCATAGGACGCTGGGCAAGCCGCGGCAGACGCAGCGCAAGCGCAGCAATCGCCGCGGCCAAAATGAATATGGTGAGCAGAATAAGTGAACTAAAGTTTGGAGTGCCTAAAGTTATTGATTGATTTTTCACTTTAGTCACTTTAGCTCACTTTAGGCACTTTCCTGATAACCAATTAACCAATTACCAGAATATTGACCATCTTAGGACTTGTAAATAAATTATCTTCCATTTTTGGCAGGCTGCGGCTTCGGCTGGCGGTGTCAGCAAAACTCGGACTACCAACCAGTAGGCCTGCGTTTTGCTTCCTTGCCAGCCTTGTCCTCGCTCAACCAAAAACGAAACCTAATTTCTTTAGCAGTCCTTATTTTACCGGCTTGCCGTAAACCTCCACCTCAATATAGTGGTTCAAATAGTTGCTGGTATTTCCGTTGCTATAGAGGCGGACATAACGGGCCTTGAGGCCCTTGGCGTCGATGAGTCTGCCCTCGTTGGTTTCTGTATAGTGCATCTCTTCGCCGACCCCAATACCTGCGGAGTTGTCAATGTCATTGTTGAATAGAGTTCTGACGTTCGTGATAAAATCGGGGTCATCGGCAACCTGCACTACCACATCAAAATAAACCCGGGCCTGCTTATGGTAATGCCATATTACAATGGCGTAAATTTCATGTATAGCTTCGAGGTCGACTGTAACATTCTGCACAAAGGGGCCTAACTCAACGTAGCTGCCGTCGGCGGCTTCTTTGTCGCCGTCTGTAATCAATTCTATCTCACCGATGATGGGTTCTTCGTCGCTGCTGGCTACAGGCTTTCCGAGGGCGACATTTGTGGTTCCGGCCGGGGCCAAAAATGGGGGACGCGGCTTGCCCAATGGCTTCTCGCGATGAGTTACCCTTGTATCCTGCGGTGTACCTACGAACATCGGCTTGGGCAGCTCAATATCTATCGGCACCATTTCAGCAGGCCCAGTGCTCTTTGTAACAGTCGTATCAGTGTCGGCAGGTGGCTTACCAGAACTTTCGTCGGCAGACTCCGGCGAGGATTTTTTGCAGGCCGGTACAAAGCACAAAAACATCATCAATAATACCAGCACACAAACTTTTACAATTGAACCAAAATCTTTCTTCATCATTTCTCTAACCTCAAAAATTCACAATTCTACGTAACTGACGAAATTGTTAATTGCCGGCAAACTACCGGATGTCCATCAAAACCAAAGTGGGCATAATATCCTATATGTATGACGTTGTCAAGCCGCACAAAAGTATATTTTTTTTCTTTTCTTTACACAATATAAAGGACATTGTCCGCAGTGAGCACACACACAAGAAGCTGTTAATACTATGTTTAGCTTCAATTAAAAAATTTCTTAAAATAATGCCCTGTTGAAAAGAGCATATGTCATTTCGACCGAAGTGATGCAAAGCATCGCGGAGCGGAGAAATCTACTATAAATAGATTTAAAAATAGATTTCTCGACTCGCCTTCGGCTCGCTCGAAATGACATCTATAATATTGTCACCAGGGCATTAAAAAAAAAATACAGCAGGGACCCAATGCTCCTGAATCCCTGCTTTACTAATGGATTCATCAAAATAGTCAGGCAGATTCACTGAGTTTTTGGTCTCAATCCTTCTTTTCTTCGCCTGCGGTTTCTTCTGTCGGTGCTTCTGGTGGTGCGCTTTCAGCCGGGGCTGGAGCGGCAGCCATTTCGACTACAGGTGGTTGGAGGCCAGCCTTGACTAGAATAATATAAAGCACAAAGCCAATCACAAAGGCGATAACCGGGGCCGGTGTGATGAATCCGAACGTCTCCGGAGCCACCAAGTCGTTTGGAAGTATCGCAACGACAAACCCAACGGCCCAGGCGATGTAGCCCGCCCAGTTGATTCCTTTGCGGGGTCCCGACCACTTGCAGCCGCTCAGCAGATAATCGGCAGCCATAGAGCCGCAGATCGGGCCGAACGATGCCCCAATCAACCCAAATACGCTGCCAAGGTTAAAAGCCCAGCCCTTGACGGCCAGGAAAATAGATATGATGGCCCCAATCACGACCATCACTGTCTTGTTGAGCTTCGGGAACATAGTCCCGATACTGTTTCCGGCGATGAATGAGCAGAAGCAGGCCGGCGCAAAGCTCGCTATTGCGAACAGGGCAAACATTATCGTGGCCAAGAAGCCGCCCTGGGCCTTGATAACGGAGTCAAACAGGAAGTTCTCAGGTGGCGAGTCGCCGGCGTGGGCACCCGCGATAGCAATCAGCGGCAGACCACCGGCAATTATAATGGCCAGGGCGATACCGACAAGACCGCCAAGCTGAATGTCTTTTTTGTTGCGGTTGCCCATTCCGAAGTCCACACCCGCTGCCCCCGCCGTTGCAAAGAATCCCACAACCATTCCTATTATGCCGAGGAACCCGATGAGAGGTCGGCCCCCCTCCGGTGGTGTGTAGTCACCCGCACTGCCAACGTTCGAGAAGAAAACGATGAGGATCATTAGCAGCGGGACAATCGGCAGGAAGGTTGATACCTTGCCGACATATTGAATTCCCTTGATGGCAACGAACACGGCCAGCGCAGCCCAGATTATTGCTATGATGGTGAAGGCGGCGCTGCCGTGGAATACGCCTTCCGCATCCACAACCGATGGCTTTCCTACCGCCTGCAGAATGAAATCGGTTGCGATGGCAATGTTGACGGCAAGCCAGCCGAACTGCAGTAGCCCCATTAAAAGACCGGGCATCAAAAAGCCGCCTTTCGTACCATATGTTGACGAGCCCACAACGTACAGCGGATAGCCCGTTTTCATACCATACAATCCGGGTACGAGATAAAATAGAAAGTGACAGATAAGAGCTGCAATAACCAGCCCCAGCAGGCTTAATGCCAGACCGGCCTCAGAAAGGGTACCGGCGGCAATACCCTTGTAGAAGACGACCCAGAGGAAGATGCCCGCGTACGCCGGGGCCGTGCTCTTATACCAGGGTGTCCGGTTCTCAGCTGGATTCGGCTTGGCCATACTCAAGTAACTCGGAAGTATTCCATTACTCATAATCTGTTCTCCTAATTAAAACCTTAATTAAGTTCCACTCGGCACCTTGCCGGGTATCTACGCAGTATAATATTCCCACTCAAAAGGTAAAACAACTTTAAAATTAACCTTGAGTGGTTAATTGGTTATCAGGAAAGTACTCACCAGTTACCAATTCTATACCCGTTAGTCTGTTCGTGGGATTTGGATTCTCTTGCCATCATTCATTGCTGATTCATGGGCACATATTCCTGTCATTGTCCAATTCGCAGCGGTTTTTGCATCGACCGCGGATTCCCTGTTTTCGACAATCGCGCGAATAAACTCATGAGTCAGATGGGGATGAGAGCCGCCGTGCCCGCTACCTTGAATAAAGGAAGTGTGCTCGTGCTCTTCATCATAGACCCCATGCCCCGTGAAGGGAGCTATCTCTTTTGGCAGCAAGTGGCCATAATCCGGCACTTTTACCCTTTCGGCATCTTCATAGCCGGTATAAATCACAGGGTCTTCGCCGGCAATCTGCTCCCACTCAAATGAAAGCTTTGTGCCATATACATCGAAACTCTCCCTATACTGTCGAATCGTATCAAACAGCGACCGCGTGACCTCGCAGGCAAGGTTTGAATCGGCGAGTTTAATAATAGCGGTTTCAATTGCAAAAGGCGAATTGAAGCGTTTGATATAATCTTCTTGAATTCGACCTGAGCCGTGACAGACTACCGATTCGGCCTGCTTTTGCGCAAGACACAGCAGAGGGCTGACAGCGTGGGTTGCGTAGTGCATTGGCGGGAAACCATACCAGTACTCCGGCCAGCCCGGCAAGCCCATATTCTGCTGATGCGAACCACGCAGGAACTGAATCTCGCCCAATTTTCCCGAATCGACAAGCTCCTTTGCGTAGAGAAACTCCCGGCTATATACGGCCGTCTCCATCATCATATATACCTTGCCGGACTTTTTCCGTGCCTGAGCTATTGCAAGACAGTCCTCTGTGGTAGTGGCCATCGGGACCGTGCAGGCGGTATGTTTGCCTGCGTTCAAAGAGGCCACTGCCATCCAGGCATGGTCGGCTATCGGCGAAACCACATGGATAGCGTCCAGCTCATCAATGCTTAAAAGGTCTTCAAACTTGGTGAACCGCCTTTCTATTCCAAATTGGTCGCCTATTTCATTGAGGTGGTCTTCGCTTCTCTGGCAAATAGCGTAACACTCAGCGTCGGGGTGTCTTTGATAAATAGGGATGAACTCAGCACCAAACCCGAGTCCTACCACCGCTACATTTACCTTCTCCATCGGTTTTTTCTCCTCATATAGTTAAGTTGACAACTTTAGTTACTGATCCCGTTGGATCAC
>CAYQKF010000189.1:0-7292 GCA_964417935.1 uncultured Pirellulales bacterium | reverse complement strand
ATACTCAACTTGATGAGCGTTGAGTAACTTCAAGAACTCTTTGAAGTCGGATGGCAGATGGATCGTAGCCATAGATAATTTGCCGCATCAATTCAACGGCTTTCAGTCGTTCGTGAGGGGTTCTGGAAAGCCAATATGATTTCTCATCTGACTTCTCGAAAGCAGATGCTACTTTGAAAGCATCTCTACGTACCTTCGGAAAATCTAATCTGTCCATACAATAACTATACCGGAAAAAGACAGAATTGTAAACAAAACTTCCGGGCTTTTTAGTCTTTACATCCTGCGGCAGTTTCAGTATATTACTGACGTAAATAAACCATATAATTGCGGTCGAATACATATTAGCCAGACCGCTGCAGGCGAAAAAAAATGGTGTTTCAGATGGCAACAACGGAAGTAGTGCGAAAGTGTCGGACTGCTCTTGAAAGTCATTATGGCTCACGGTTTAAGGGCTTGGTTTTGTACGGCTCTATGGCGCGCAACCGAGCTAACATAGTCAGCGATATTGACCTGCTCGTTTTGCTGAGTAAGCCCTTTGACTACTTCCAGGAACTGCGTCGAATTATAGACTTGCTGTATCCGGTTCAACTTGACACAGACCGACTCATTTCGGCGAAACCTGCTCCTCTCGATGAGTTCGAGAATGGCAGCATTCAGCTCTACCGAAACGCAAAGCGAGAAGGGATATTGCTGTGAAGCCTGAATATGAGCAAGAAATAGCAGCCAATCTTGAGCGAGCGGAGAAGTCCATTCAAGCTGCCAAAGAAATGGCAACGAGTGGCTTTTATGACTTTGCGGCCTCGCGCTCATTTTTGCGGCGTTTTATGCTGCAACCGCTGCACTGCTGGACGAAGGGCTGGAATTCAGCAAGCATAGCGGGGTTTATCGCTTCGATACATCAGCGGCTGGTTAAGACAGGCAAGTTGGATAAGGAACAGGGCAAGGAGTTGAACTGGCTTTTTGAATTACGCAATGTGGGTGATTATGGAGTTACAATCCACGTCTCGTAACAAGACACAGAAAAAGCTATCCGGATTGCAGAGAATTTCCTGCGTATTATCAAGTCCTTGCTTCGGTAAAGTTGACCAGCCGCGGTATTGAGTTACGATATTCATAAGAACCCAATTGTATGGGTGTAGCCAAATAGCTTTCAGACGCTTAATGCAATTCGGTGCAGCGATGTATATATTGGAATTCCTCAAAGGTCAGAACAATCAACAGGCATAGACCATTGAGGAACAAACTACGAGCGACAAATTATGAACATAATCGCAGTAGATATCGGCAATACTAATATTGATATCGGGCTTTTTCTCGATGGCAAGGAGCAATTTATTAAATCCATCCCCGGCCGATCCCGAGCAAAACTGGCAACCTGTTTAAAATCCGCCTGGGGTAAAATACCAATTGCTGAAAGTTCGAAAGAAAAAAAACGCGATGGCGTAATCGCCGTCAGCAGTGTAAAACCGGACTGGACCAGACTCATTCAGCAGATAGCAAAGGATGAACTCAGCGAAAAGGTTTGCATCATAGGCAAAGACATACCACTGCCAATGACTCTCTGGGTGGATGAGCCGGACAAAGTCGGCACCGACAGGGTAGTCTCGGCGGCAGCGGCGTATGACGTGGTCGAGGACGCGGTAGTCGTGGCGGATTTCGGCACGGCTATCACGATTGATCTTGTAGGTGAAAAGGGTATTTTTCTTGGCGGTGTCATCGGCCCGGGCTTCGAAATCAGTGCTAGGGCCCTGAAAGAAAATACGGCCCAACTGCCAAAGACAAAAATCACTAAGCCGAAAGCACCGTTTGGCAAAAACACCGCAGAGGCCATAAATTGCGGGCTGTATTATTCCGCTGTCGGAATGTTGGAAGAGGTTATCAGACGCTACGCAGAGAAAATCGGCAAATGGCCGCAAACCATCATTACCGGCTCAGCCGCAAAAACCATAAAGGACGACTGCGATTTCATAGACTCCTTCGTTCCCAACCTGGTTGTTAAAGGTATCGTTCTGGCCTACAAAAAATATATCGAAGAAAAAACAGCGTAGGGGCAGACCTGCGTGTCTGCCCTATGATTTAAATATGAGACATGAGTATTTTCGCAGCAGTAATGACCGGTAAAAGCACTGGTGCAATATCGACGGTGCAAGTCTTCGGCGATTCAGCCGAGGCTGTCATAAAGAAAATATTCAAACCGGCAGGAACAAAGCCGGCTGAGTTTAAGACCGGTGAGATCCTGCTCGGCACAATTGCCGACGGCAATGAAACCATCGACCAGGTTACTATCGGCTGTGAGCAGGCTGATAGTTTCGCAATACACTGTCACGGCAATCCGCTCATTGTTGCCGACATAATGCAACTGCTCCAGCGCTGTGGAGCCACGCTGCTGACCGCAGAGCAGCTTCTAACAAAAATCCTCTCTGTACAAAAATCTATCAATACAATAGCAGTCGAAGCTAAGCTGGCCCAGTTGAAGGCCAAAACCATCCAGGGCACCAAAATAATCACAAACCAGGTCGATGCCGGCTTAAGCAAAAAAGCTGCAGAATGGCTCCAGAACATCAACGCAATATCTCTTAATCAAATTTCAACAGAGGCCGAGCGGATACTTGAAAACAGCCGAACGGCTAAACTGATTATCGCCGGATGCACGGCAGCCCTGATAGGCCCGCCCAACAGTGGTAAAAGCACACTTCTTAATTGTCTGGCCGGCCGACAAAAAGCAATAGTTACCGACATCAAAGGCACAACCAGAGACTGGGTCGAAGCTGTGTGCCAAATCGAATCTCTTTCTCTGAGGTTAATTGACACAGCAGGATTGGATGAAAGACCGCCAGCCCTCAAGGATACTGTTGAAAAAGCCGCTCAGAAAAAAAGCGTTCAGATTTTAGAACAAGCGGACCTGGTCATGCTCATTCTGGATAACAGCCAAGCAAATGACCAGTTTGACGAGGGTCTTCTTGAAAAAATCGCCGAGAAAAAAATCATAGCAGTCTTAAATAAATGCGACCTGCCACCTAAATTCGATACCGGCAAACTACCTGAAATTCTGTCGAACATAGTGCCGATAAGTGCTAAGGAAGGTATCGGAGTCGAGGACCTGCTCGAAAAAATCCGCCAAATTTGCGGCGTCGCGGATTTCGATTTGCGAACTGCTGTTTGTTTTACAAACAGACAGGAATACCTGCTGCAACAATTAATAAACATCAAATCAAAACAGCAGGCAACTTCAATCATAACAGAGTTGTTAAACGGCCAGCTTTGTGTATAATTTGCTTCTATGACCGCAAATACTGAAAAACTAACGCCTGCGATGAAGCAGTTTCACCAGTTCAAGCAAAAGCATCCTGATTGCATACTGTTTTTTCGCATGGGCGATTTCTACGAGACCTTTTACGAAGATGCCAAGACCTGCTCAAAAGTTCTGGGCTTAACTTTGACCAGCCGAAGCAAAGGCAGCAATCCCATCCCGTTGGCCGGCGTGCCATATCACGCTGTTGACGGGTATTTGAAAAAGATGTTGCAGGCCGGCTACAAGGTAGCGGTCTGTGAGCAGGTCGAAGACCCTAAAACCGCAAAGGGCGTCGTTAAGCGCGACGTCGTGCGAATCGTTACACCCGGTACGCTGACCGATGATATGCTCCTGACAGCTAAAGAGGACAATTTCCTCTGTGCCGTCAGTCTGGGCACAAAGCACCAGGCCGCTATAAGCTGGGTTGATATTTCGACGGGTCATTTTTTCGTCCAGGAGCTGCCCGAAGGAAAACTGCTCGATGAGCTGCTGCGATTGTCGCCGGCCGAGTGTCTGCTCGCCGACAGGCGCGGTGAGCTATTTGAGGCCGAGACAAAAAAAATTATCCGGGACATCACGCAATTAACCAATGCCATTGTTACCGAACGTCCCGGCTGGTACTTCGACCCTTATCAGGCAAGACAGCGTCTGCAAAAGCACTTCGGAACCGCTACGCTCGAAGGCTTTGGCATCGGCGACGATGACGATGGTCTTATTTGTCCTGCCGGTGCTGTTATCGAATACCTCAACGAAACACAAAAGACCACGCTCGGCCATATCCGGAATTTGAAAAAAATCAGTCGCCAGAACTTTCTGCAAATCGACCCCGCCAGCCTGCGGTCTCTGGAAATACTGCGGACTATTCGCACCGAAAGCAAAAAAGGCTCACTCCTGGACTGCCTCGATGAAACAATAACCGGTATGGGCGGCAGGATGTTTAGGAACTGGCTGTGTATGCCGCTGTGCGAGCTTGGTGCTATCGAGCTGCGACAGGATGCCATCGAAGAAATCAAAGATGTCGATGACAAGTTAGCTGAGGTTCGCAAACTGCTCTCGAATATATCCGATACCGAGCGAATCGCAGCCCGCATCAGCACGTTCCGGGCAAGTCCGAGGGATTTGGTGGCCCTTGCAGCCACACTGCGGCAGATACCGCTGCTGCGGGGAATCCTGGAAGGATTCAGCGCCGACCTGCTCGTGCGATTGGCCAGCCAATGCGACAGTATGGACGAATTGGCTGAGCTGCTTGAAGCGGCAATCAAGCCGGAACCACCCTCGCATCTTCGAGATGGCGGCGTGATAAAGGCGGGCTTTTCCGAGGAGCTCGACCGCCTGCGCTCAATTTCCAAAAACGGCCAAAGCTGGCTAAGGAACTATCAGAAAGAACAGTCCGAGCGGACCGGCATCAGCAACCTTAAAATCGGCTACAATAAGGTCTTCGGCTACTATATCGAAATAAACCACTCCTCAGCCGATAAGGTCCCCGCCGACTACGTCCGCAAGCAGACAATCAAAAACGCCGAGCGCTACATAACCGAGAAGCTCAAGGAATACGAAACCCAGGCCCTCAGCGCCGAGGAAAAGGCACTCGAATTAGAGCAGCAGCTCTTTGACCAGCTCCGCCGTCAATCCGCCCAGTACGTAAGCCGGCTGCAACAACTTGCTGACACTATTGCTCAATGCGATTGTCTGACAGCTCTGGCATATTTGGCTAAGCGCCGAAACTACATCCGCCCGAAAGTAACCGGTGGCGGTGAGCTTATTATTCACGAAGGCAAACATCCGGTCTTAGCGGAAACACTCGGCCCGGAGTTTGTGCCGAACGATATCGAGCTTGGCGACGGTGCCGGCGATATCCTCGTTATAACAGGCCCCAATATGAGCGGCAAGAGCACTTACATCAGACAAGTGGCCCTGCTGGTCCTGATGGCGCAGACCGGCTCATTTATCCCCGCCAAAGACGCTGAGTTCGGCTTGGTCGATAGAATCTTTACCCGCGTGGGGGCTTCGGATGAATTAGTTCGCGGCCAATCTACCTTTATGGTCGAGATGACCGAAACGGCCAACATCATCAACAACGCCACCAATAAGTCGTTGGTCATTCTTGACGAGGTGGGGCGGGGGACGAGCACGTATGATGGTCTGTCTTTGGCCTGGGCAATTACCGAACATATCGCAAATAAGCTAAAATGCCGAACGCTTTTTGCCACGCACTATCACGAGCTGACCGAATTAGCCGAGTTGTTTGCCAATCTCAAGAACTGCAATGTTGCCGTTCGCGAATGGATGGACGAGGTCGTATTTTTGCATAAGATTCTGCCCGGCGGAACCGACAAAAGCTACGGCATCCACGTGGCCAAATTAGCCGGCGTACCAAAAACAATTCTTGAAAGGAGCAAAGAAATCCTGAAAGAGCTCGAAAGCACCTTTCAAAAAGAAGCTACCGGCGAACACCTCTCAAGACACAAAACAAAACAACCGGACAAAGACTCCCTATTCGTCGAGAAACACAAATCCGTTTTAGAGAAGTTGGCATCAACCGACGTAAACAATCTCACGCCTATCGAAGCGATCAACTTGCTTAACGAAATCAAGAACGAAATCAACGAAAAATAATAGAACATCGGCTAAAAAATACTTGTAAAAGGGCGATGTTTCCTGTTTAAATATACAAGGTTGTATATGCGGGACAATTATTAATGTACCTTATTACGAAAGGGGGAAGTACTATGAAACATACTTTCAAATCAAAACTGGTTGTTCTGTGTGGTCTTCTGTTATTGCTGTCCGGCTGCGCACAGGTCGAAATCACCGGCAGAAAACAATTCAATCTCGTTCCCGATTCACTTATGAATTCGATGAGCTTCCAGTCCTACGGCGAATTTATCTCACAAAACAAGCTCAGTAATGATTTCAGCAAAACGCAAATGGTTAAGCGCGTCGGCAGCAGAATCCAAAAGGCCGTGGAAGAGTATTGCGTCAAGAACTGCATAGAAGACCGATTGGAAGGGTACAACTGGGAATTTAATCTCATCGAAGACGAGCAATTAAATGCCTGGGCCATGCCGGGAGGAAAGATGGTCGTTTATACCGGCCTGCTTGAGGTGACCCAGACCGAGGCCGGCCTGGCAACGGTTATGGGCCATGAAATCGCACACGCTTTCGCAAAGCACGGAGCCGAAAGAATGACCCAGGGCCTTATCGTAGAGTTCGGAGGTATGGCCTTATCGACGGCCTTATCAAAAAGTCCCGAGAAAACAAAGAACCTCTTTATGCAGTCCTACGGCATAGGAACTCAGGTCGGCGTATTGCTGCGGTACAGCAAGGTTCATGAAAACGAGGCGGACCATCTCGGCCTGATATTTATGGCGATGGCCGGCTACAATCCCGAAGAGGCCGTCGCTTTCTGGCAGAGGATGGCCGCGGCCAAGCAGGGCCAGGCGGCACCGCCGGAATTTCTGAGCACACACCCGCACGACTCGACAAGAATCAGAAACCTCCAGAGATTGCTCCCAGAGGCTATGCAGTATTACAAAAGGTAATTAGCTGGGAAATTGAACAATCGCTTTCTTAGAAACCGTCCTCAAAAGATGGTAACAATCTAACTATCTATAATCGAAGTGATAAATCTGCTCATTGAAATCAAAAAGGAAATCGAGGCCGGTAATTGTAATCCGTAACTTCTTTTTATATAATAAAATAAAAAAGAAAAGACTAATCTATGATAAGTAATGAAACATTACTTAAGGTCAGGGAACGGCTGGTTGATGGCTTTCATCCAGAGAAGATAATACTTTTCGGCTCACAGGCAAGGGGCACAGCCGACGACCGTAGCGATGTTGATATCTTGGTTGTGTGTTCATTTGCGGGCAAACGCCGTCATTTAATGCTCGAAATGGATAGAGCCTTACGGGGTCTTCGCTTGGCAAGAGATATAATGAGTCTTACACCGGAAGAATTTGAGCTGGATCGCCATATACCCGGTACAATTGCCAGA
>CAYQKF010000188.1:0-7293 GCA_964417935.1 uncultured Pirellulales bacterium | reverse complement strand
CCAGGAAAGATTGACCCACGTACTTTCGTAAATGGAACCATCCGGTGGGTCAGGATTTAGCGCAGGAGGGTAGCCCGCCCCTCCCAACATAGAAGCCTTAATCTCATCCTGCGTGCGCACAATATCTGAAATACGCACCTCGTCTATGATTCCGTGGAGCCAGCCTACATCATCAGCCTTGTAGCCGAAGTAGAGCTCATTAGTGGTTTGATCGATCGTTGCGGCCACGGCTCCCTCGATATTGAGCTCACCATCGACGAAAATCTGCGCTCTCTGGGTGGCACTGTCGAACGTCGTCGCGACATGATGCCACTCGTTCAGATGCTCTTCGAAATCATAGCTCCCTATCGACTCGAGACGCCCTCCCCAAATGCCGAGCCACAGAGCACCGTTGGTGTTAACCACCCATTGATAAGCATCGCCCTTATACACAATCGATCCGCCAATGTCCCATTCCTTGGGATTGGAAAACACCTTAATCCAGGCTCCTACCGTGATGTCACCTGTCTGTGGGTGCAGGCTCGGGCTGTCGGCGACAGTAACCTGGGAGTCTTGCCCATTGAACTCCAGAGCTGCACCTCCTGTTTTTGCATCTGTGGTCCACGTTGCATCTTCGACAGTTCCGTGGTTGCCGTATGATGAAGAATCCTCAACAAAGTCCCCGCTGCCTTCATTGATTTTCCAGTACGCCAATGTGTGCTCATCCACGGGCTGAGCAAACACAATACCAGCTTGCATTAGAATAACTGCCATAATTACCTTTTTCATAAGAATGCCTCCTACCCTTGTATTAAACTGAAAGCTCTCTTTGTTCTCAACAAGTATTAATAAACCACGCCTTGAACAAATGGTGTTTCCTTCACAGAATACACTAACATCCTCAACATCATTGCGAGTCCGCCTAACCGCCCAAGGCGGACTCGCAATCTTAGAATTATTCAGCCCCGTATCAACCACGCCCCCATATCTTGCTTCGCAAGAAGCAATAGGGGCCACCTAAATCCAGACTTACGGTGCCGGCTCTGGTTCTGGTGGTGCCGGCCGATACAGCCGAATGTCATCGAAAAAGACCACGCCTGAGCCGCCGGCTTGCAGATTATTCTTATCGCCGAAACCAATAGAAATCGTGTTGACATTGGTAAGGTTCACACCCTTAGCCGCAAACTCCTGCAAGTCGATAGGCCATTCCGTCCACCCATCTATCAGCGCTGCATCGGGATTACCGTGATAGACCACTGCGCTGCCGTTGAGAGCAACATACATCCGCTCAGCAGCATTAGACGTATCACCGTAGAACCACAGCGACAATACTCCAACACCTTCCTCGGTCCAATCACGCACCGAGACCAACGTCATGGTTGCCTCAGAGTATTTGAAATTGTTCTCGTAGAACAACGGCATCGACTGACCGCCGCCGTGAACAATTGTTGTCTCAACATAATGCTCTCCCGCAAGGAAGTCCGGCTCAGGATAACCTGCGGTGGAACCGTTTGTCGTGGTCCCATATCCATCTAACCACGTACTGAATATCTCGTCGGGTGGATAGTCGTTGTAGTCCTCAAAGTCCTCTATCCCAATGGAGTCGGCTACTGTAAAGCTCCATATACCGCCTTTGCTGATTGTCCCATCAGTATTATACTCATCGATACGCCAGTAGTAAGGCCCGCCGCCCCATTCAACGCCTTCGGCTGGAGTATAAATAGTAACACCCTGTCGGCCCCGATATATGCCGGTCGTATCGGATGCATCGGTATCGACAACAGCATCTCTATCGGTGCCGAAGTACACATCGTGTTGAGATGCATTATCTCCCGGCGACCAGCTAAGAGGCGTGGCCTCTCTGATGTACGGTGTTGAGCCAGGGCTCGGGCTTGGACCCCAGGCAACCAATGGGTCACCTCGCATTGCCTGCTGAATCTCTTCGGCCGTCAGCGCCTTGTTGTAGATGCGAAGGTTGTCAATGATACCGGTGAAGTAGTTGCCGTCTCTATTTCTGTTCGTACCAATGGCGAACTGGTTAAAGTCTATATTTGGTAGGTCTCCCGTCGTAGCGAAGCTACCGTTGTAATAGAGTTGCAGAGATGTCCCCTCGCAGGCTACTGCAAGATGGATCCAGTCCGTGGTGACCGGGCCGAACGAGAACAAATAGCTGCTGCTATCACTGACCCTGTAAATCCCTGGGTTTCCACCATCCACATCAATCTGAAAACCGGCGGTGTTGGGATAATAGCTGCTAAATGGACTGCGCCATACGGTTTGCCCAAGGGTTTCAACCTTGACCCACAACGCGATAGTACAAGCCGCAAAGGTTTGCGCCTCGTCAAAGGAGTATACAACAAAGTCATCGACACCGTCGAAGTCCATCGCACCGCCGTCATACCCATCCACCCATTGTGGGCCATTAGTGAGGGTGCCATGATTTCCATGGCCTGACCAGTCAAGCGCATTAGTGCCGGAACCTTCATTAAGCTTCCACCAGCAAATCAGGTCAGGGTTAGTAATTGGTATATCAGGCAGTGTTCTGAAGCTCAAGACATCGCCTTTAAGAGTATTGACGCCATCAAACTCATCGATACGCCAGTAGTAAACCTTGTCCAATTCAAGTGTGCCGGGAGTAAAAGTTGTCTCTGCCAGAGGCAGACCCACAACGGCACTGTTCACATCGTCGAAATTATCGCCGAAGTGCACATAGTGCAATTTCGCATTGAAACCTGCCGTCCAGCCAAGCTCCACATCTGTGAACACAAATTTAACACCATCAGCCGGTTCGGGGTCATACGCATTCCTTGGTGGAACTGTAAAGCTCCAGACATTGCCTTTCCACGGGCTATTCGGCTCGGTGTCATTGACCTCATCGATTCGCCAATAGTAAGTTGTGCCGGGAACAAGGCCATCCGGATAAGGATATCCGAGAAAGCCAACAATAAGGTCTGTTACGGCCTGGTTGCCTAAGAATGTACCTTCGGCTCCGTCGTTCACATCGTCGAAATTCTCTCCCATGTACACATCGTGCGAGACTGCAAAAGTACCCGGTATCCAGGCAAGGCTCACCCATGTGTCCTCATACATTGCGCCATCGGCCGGGATGGGATTATAGGCTTGTGGGTAGCCCCCCGCAAATTCCGCTATCTCGGCGGCAGATAAAGCATTGTCATATATCCGCACATCGTCGATGAGACCGCCGAAGTAATCGCCCGTGGCGCTGCCCCCGAAACTGTCCTGACCGTTGCGGGCGCCTATCCCGGGGGCATTGCTGTGCTCGGTCGCGGAGGTAAAGCCGGCCGTGACTGAGTCTTGTTCTACCCCGTGCACGTACAGCTTGAACAAGCCATTGTCGAACGTGACTGCAACGTGCGTCCACACGCCAGGGACAAGACTGCTTGAAACCGTTACCTGTGTGCTGGCGTCACGCACCGCGGCCTCGATATTGCCGTCATTGACGCGAATCGCCAAGCCCCTGGTCGTGCCGCCCTCGTCGTAAAGCACGCCTATGCCGCTGTCGCTGTCGGCCTTGAACCAAAGCGTGACCGTCTGGGTGCTAAATTCCACCAGCAGGGGCCCGACCGCCGTCTGGGAAAGGTAGGCTCCCGTTCCGTTCAGACTCAGTGAATGACTGCCCTCCTGGGCGTCCGTGGAGTACGAAGCGCCGCCATTCAGGGTCCAGTTCAGAGACCCAACCGAGTCGGTTGCATCGTTGTCTAACGACCAATGCGCCACCAAGTCGGCTGAGGCGCTACTGACCAGAGCCAGCACCAAAATAAAAGGAATTAAATAAATCAATTTTTTCGACATAATAGTCCTCCTTCAAAAAATAAATATCGGTTGTTAATTGAAACGTAAAAAACATAACCGCGTAGTACAAAGTCTTCGCTACAACTCTGTACGCCGCACAATAAATCCTCCTCCCCGTCGTGGCTCGCTCTCGCCGCGATGCGACTTAAGGCATTGAGTCGCAGCGGGTGGCGGAGCCAAGACGCGACAGGCATCGGAAAAACCACACAGGTTCCTCTCGCCGGGGCGGAGCCCGCCGCAGCCTGGCGGGCACGAGGACAAAAATCCACAAATACCCGCCCATTCGACCCTTCGGCTACCCCTTCGGCTTCGCTCAGGGCTACGGCTAATTCAGGGCAGGCTTTTTTCGCTCAGGGCATGCTCTACGCGGGCACAAGCCTAATCCACTTTATTTGTACCAAATTATCCACTTGCCCGTCAAGAAAAATCTTTACATTATGCCTTTGCATACCTTTCTGATAGGATTGTGTAACAATGCGTAACCTGTTTACCTGTATTTTTAGTACATACGAAAAAATACCCAAAAACACAAAAAACGGACACTGTAGTAAATTTACCGGCAAATTCGCCGTGCTATCAGCTTTGCCAACTTCAGCAAAAGAGCTCACAATTAATAGAAAACGCGTGTTCAGAACCTTGATGCTGGGCCATAGTAGGAAGGGGCGAGCGGTCTTGCCTGCAACTACTTACTATGTAAGGAGTTGTAGAAAAAAGTCCGGTAATCTTACTACAGTCTCAAAAAACGCCCATTTTTGAAATCCTCCCCCCAATCGTTGTAAACATCTGCAAAGCGGGGGATTATAAAAATTTCACAAGAAGTCTAAAAAAAGTACTAAATGACCAAATTCGCTAAGGTCCCAACGTGTGAGAACAGTGAATTTTCGATAGCAAGAACCATTTTTTTTGTAACAAAATGGCTCTCTCAAGCGTCTGATATAGTAGTTATGGATTTTGTCCTATAACAATTATTGCGGGGTTGATGTAAGATTTGTATTTATAAAGACTTGCGAACCTAAGAGAAATTTGTTTTTAAGGCGGTCAGACAGAAATGAAATTGCAGCGAAAGAAAAAATTAGGCGAGTTACTCTGTGAAAAATCATATTTGGACCCGTCCAACCTGGAATATGCGCTTGCCGAGCAGAAGATTGAACATCGGCGTTTGGGCCAGATTTTGCTGGAGCTCGGCTATATAACGCAAGCTCAGTTAAATGAAGCACTTGCGCTCCAGGTGGGTATAGAAAGGATAGATTTGACTGACGTTTCGATAAGCAATGAAATCATTACCCTTGTCCCGGCGGAACTGGTCAACAAATACAATATTTTGCCGTTACGGTTCGATATGAGAAACACCACAGAGAACCGTCAATCATCAACAAACAATAATCAATTATTGGCTGTGGCGATGACGGACCCGTTTCAGCCGCAGATTCTTGAGGACTTACGGCTGGTAACCGGCTATCCGGTGCGCCGGTATTATGCTGACCCGAAAGAGATGGAAAATGCGATAATGAAATTCTACGGCAGCAACGTGGCAAGGATGCTGGATAACCTTGTACCAGTTGACCAGCGGGCGGAGGCTGATGAGCTGGACAGCGGAGATTACTCGCCGGCGAAGCTGCATGAGTTAGCCAGAGAGCCGTCTTTAGTCAATCTCGTGAACCTGATAATCCTGGAAGCAATCGAGGTCCGTGCAAGTGACATTCACATCGAGCCTTTTGAGCATGAGGTAAAGATAAAATATAGACTCGACGGCATGCTTGTGGAGAAGTCGCCTTCTTCGAAGCGTCTTCAGGCAGCGATCATCTCAAGAATTAAGATTATGGCAGATATGAACATCGCCGAACGGTTTGTGCCTCAGGATGGACATATCGAATTTGCCGGCAAAAACGGCAGAGTCGATATTCGTGTCTCGACCGTGCCGACAGTACACGGCGAATCTATTGAACTGAGACTTTTAGACAGGACGGTATCATTGATAGGGCTTCATGAATTGGGGATGAACGCTCAATGTCTCGAAGGCTTCGATCAGTGTCTGCATAAGAACCACGGGATTGTACTTGTTACAGGGCCAACGGGCTGTGGGAAGACAACGACACTTTATGCAGCATTAAAAAAGATATACTCGCCGGCTGTGAAAATGATAACGATAGAAGACCCCGTAGAATATCAGCTCGAAGGTATTAACCAGATGCCGGTCAATCCGAAAAGGGGACTTACATTCGCTACTGGTCTTAGGCATATCCTTCGTCACGACCCGGACATTGTAATGGTGGGAGAAATCCGGGACCGAGAAACCGCCAATATCGCAATTCGCGCAGCGTTGACCGGCCACCTTGTTTTCTCGACCCTTCATACAAACGATGCTCCGGGCGCGGTTACAAGATTGATAGATATGGGTGTCGAGCCGTTCCTGTTAGCCAGCTCGCTGGAAGCGGTGATGGCCGAAAGACTGGTTCGTAAGATTTGTCCTAAGTGCAAAGAACCTTACAAGCCGGACGAGCATCTAATCAAGAACCTGAATGGCTCGATGGAGATTAAATCCGATACGAAATTCTATCATGGTGCCGGCTGCAATGAGTGTAATCAGACAGGTATGGCGGGGCGAATAGGTATATTTGAACTGCTTAGAATAACCGTTAAGCTGCGGGAATTAATAGCGGAAAGGCCGACGACTGAACAGATTATAAAAGCGGCACCGGCAGACCACATAAGTATGGTACATGATGGCATTGCCAAGGTATTAGAAGGTGTAACGAGTCCTGAGGAGATTTTCCGAGTTTCGAAGAGTATTGATGAAGAGTAAAGCGTGAAATGTCAAACGTATCTCGAATGAGATACCGGATATGAGAAATGGGCCAGTTTTCTTACAAAGCAGTTGACCGAGTTGGCGGACACGTTAGGGGAACGATAGAGGCGATTGACCGCAGGAGCGCCGTGGCCTCTCTGACTGATAAGGGCCATTTCGTAACAGAATTGGCCGAAGAAACTCAAGCGCAGAGTGTTACGCCAAGTGTCAACGGTGGCGAGAAAGTTACACTTGACCTGAGCAGGTTTATGCGGTTCGGCTCACGGAAGGTTACCAGTAAAGACGTTTTAGCTATGACCACCCAGTTGAGCACAGCTTTGCGGGCGGGACTTCCCTTGCTGAACGGGCTTGAGCTTATTCGCGAGCAACAGCACAAGCCGGCGATGAAAGAGATGTTAGGCGACCTTGTCAATTCGGTCAGTTCCGGACAGTCACTTTCAGAAGCTATGGCCAAGCACGAGAGGATTTTCAACCCGTTATATCTGTCGATGATAAGAGTCGGCGAGACAGGAGGAATTCTCGAACAGACCACCGGTCAACTGGCAGGAATATTGAGCAGGGATGAGAAGATAAAAACAAATATGAAAAATGCATCGGCGTATCCTGTCTTTGTTTTGTGCGTTGGACTTGCGTCGGTGGTTATTATAATCACATGGATACTGCCGACTATAATAGGAACGATAAGCGAGAGCGGT
>CAYQKF010000187.1:0-7351 GCA_964417935.1 uncultured Pirellulales bacterium | reverse complement strand
AAAGTTCTATGAGAGAAAAGAATATTCTTGTTATAGACGACGATAAAATCATATTGGATTCACTGTGTGAGTTCCTGACGCTCGAAGGATTCCGGACCAGTGGTGCTGAAACATTAAAGGGGGCTTTGGCCACGTTAGAACAAGAGCACTATAGCCTGGTTATAACAGACGTCAATCTGCCGGACGGAGATGGCCTTGAATTATTGGATATTATCAGGGAAAACCATCCTCAAACGGTGGCCCTTGTGATAACGGGCTATGGTACCATCGAAAGCGCAGTTAAGGCAATCAAGCAAGGCGCCTACGATTACCTTACAAAACCGATCGTCGACGACGATTTACGGCTGGCGGTAGAAAGAGCGATTAAACAGCAATCGCTAATGAGCGAAAACGAGAGCCTCCGACTGCAGCTCGAACAAAAATACCGCCTGGAGAATATAATCAGCCATAACTACAAAATGGCGAAGATTTTCGACCTTGTTGAGGCGGTCGCCGATACGAAGACAACAATCCTGATGGCCGGCCCATCGGGCACCGGCAAAAGTATGTTGGCAAGGGCAATACATCATCGTTCGAGCCGACGCAACAAGCCGTTCATCGAGGTAAGCTGCGGAGCACTCCCGGAGACGCTGCTCGAAAGCGAGCTGTTCGGCCATGTTAAAGGGGCTTTTACCGGCGCCGTAAATAATAAAGAAGGCAAGTTTCTGGCAGCAGACAGGGGGACAATTTTTCTGGACGAAGTTGCCAATGCCTCGGCCGCTTTGCAAGCCAAGCTTCTGCGGGTTCTGGAGGACAGACAGTTCGATCGGGTCGGCAGTAACAAAACCCAAACCGTGGATACACGCATTATAATTGCTTCAAATCGCAACCTAAGTGAGGAGGTAAGGCAAGGCAGGTTCAGAGAAGATTTGTATTACCGGATAAATGTCGTAACAATAGACCTGCCGCCTTTATGTGAGAGGGTAGGAGATGTTCGGCTGTTAGCCGAGCATTTCTTGCGGGTGTACTCTGCACAGCACAACAGAAATAAGCTCGGTATTACCGATGGGGCAATGGAGTATTTGGAGCGTTATTCCTGGCCCGGCAACGTTCGTGAGCTGGAAAATGTAATTGAGCGGGCGGCTCTGCTGAGTAAAAATAAATTCATCGGCCCCGATGACCTTCCAAACTCAATCAAGCAAGAGCAAAACCAGCAGCAAGAGACATACAAACTGATGAGCCTTAAAGGAGCATTAGCCGGGCCGGAGAAAAATATTATTCGCCAGGCCCTTGAAGTCAATCACTGGAACAGACAGGCAACCGCCAGAGCACTTGGGATAAACCGCACAACTTTATTCAAAAAAATGAAACACTACGGCCTCTACGCCGAGGCCGAACGATTGGGCCTGACTTGAGAATTGACTATTGATTCCGCTAAAAGACAGCGGATCTGCGATATTGACTATTGATTATTTTCTATTGAATTTGGGTCTCGATTTTCTTTTCAATAGTCAATTTAAAAACCCCTGCTTTTTTGCGGAGGGAGGGGAGAAGGAAGAGAAAAGCAGGGGCAAAAAAAATGAAAAAGCTATTAAATTATAGCATTCCCTCTTTGCCAAGGTCAAGAAAAAATTTCACAAATATCCAAAGAATTTTTTTCTTAAACAAAAAACCTCCCTTTTTCAGGATCGAAAAGAGGGGAAAAAGCAGCCTATCTCTGTAAAAATAACTACAAGGCTTCGCAAAACCGCTGAGGCATTAACTTATTTATTTTGGCTTTCCATTTCAGATTTTAATAAATGACCTCTTGCGATACATCCACCATAGTATCAACCAAATTACCGCAAAGGCCGCCACGGCGTGAATGAAAGAACTCCAATTTCCGACATATTTGCCCAGCCCGTTCACGAAAATATCTCCGATGTGGCGGAAATTAAAGACATGGGTTGCCATATATACTGCTATCGCATTCATTCCGATGACTACAAAGCCAAAGGCCCACTTCTTAAAACCACATACATCAATAACCAGATAGAACAACGCCAACAGCAGATAACACCATCCTGCTGAATAAAGCACAAATGAACTCGTCCACAGGTGCTTGATGACAGGAAACCAAAAATTCCATATCCAGCCGAGTGCCACACAACACACGCCCGCTGCCAAGAGCCACAAGACCTTCACTATGCCCTTTTTGTCCAAACGTAATAAGTGCCCCGCCATCACTCCGAGCATAACCGTAGTGGCAAATGTCATGCTGCTTAGAATCCAGGTGTAAGGCGGGTCGGTTCCATCAATGAAACTGCGGAGAATAAACCTGTCGATATAAATTGCCAGATTTCCATCAGGCGTTAAAACGCCCGCACCATATTCGGGCATCGGCACGAGCATCATCAAGGCCCAGAACAATAACAGCAAAACCGCCGTCGTTACTATCTGCCATACAATGCGCAGGTTAAGCAGGATTATCGCTGAGATTAAGTACCCCGCCGCGATTGCCTGCAAGGTATTACTATAAATGCGCAGCTTTGAGAGGTCGTACGTCAACAGGCGTCCTTGTGCTATCATACCTAAGATAAACAGAATCACCGTTCGTATTATGATGTGAAAATACAGCCGTCTTTTGCTGTCACCGCGCGCAAGGCGTTTGTTGAAGGCGAACGGCATTACCACACCGACAACAAACAAGAACAACGGCATAATCAGGTCCCAGGGGCGAAAGCCCTCCCACTTGACGTGTGACATTTGTTGAGTTAACCACTGCGTTGTCGAATTATCGAATTTCTCGTGCAAGCCGCGAAATATCGACCAACCGCCGATGATCCAGAACATATCGAATCCCCGCAGGGCGTCAATTGACATTATCCGGCCTTTAGGTAAAGATTGTGATTCGTCGTTTGACATTTTCCTTTCCTCTTTTTTTGTGGTACTCCCCCACCTTTTATTTTGTCTTTGAACCCGATAATCACTGCCCGGGACTGGAGTCGAACCAGCACGACCCTAAGGTCACTAGCCCCTCAAGCTAGCGCGTCTGCCTATTCCGCCACCCGGGCTCTTCGATTGTCTATTTACTATTGATTCCGCCAAGCTACGGCGGATTTTCGACATGCTACAATATTGATTACGGATTGTCAATTCTCAACTTACAGATTCGAAATATTTGCCCGCCATAATGCTCCGAAGAAAACTTGCAACTCCAAAAACAATAATCACCGCCACTTCTGGGCGGGGTGCAAACGCAAGGAACACTTTTTATATAACCCCCAGTCCTGTGCTGGGGGGATTTTTTGTACTTTGCCCCCTATGGAGGGGATAAAAGGGGCCCCCTCCACCTCTCTAACCTCTTACACACATAACCTTTCTTCTACCCTGGCTGTGCTGCCTTCTTCTTTTCTATCCTGACAGTATCATCAACTCTCGAATCTTTTTCCGTATAGGTCTTTGCGCATTCGCGAGAGATTTTAGTCTCTGCAAGTGGCCGTCGCACTGAGGACAAAGCTACTCCCGCCTTGATAGCTGTCATTATACCAACAGCCTCAGGATAGTTTTCTGCAATAAAGAGCTTACCCGGCCCAAACGGCAGTTTCCCAAGCTCATTTCTCATCCGGTTGCGGTTTTCTCGAACATTTCTGACAAGCATGACTCATTCATTAACCGAATTGTCTCGCCCAGTGCTGCTGCTATCTTCTCGTAATGGCTTATATCTTTATAGCAAAGCTCTCTCTACCGTCTGTCTTTCAGCCCTTTTCGCAAACCTGATAATCCCCAATATGAAATTTTACCCTTGATCAAATCATTGTTTTCTTTATCATTTACATCAATTCAGGTTTCAAAAGGAGCATTTTAAAGAATGGAATCGCGTGTAATCAAACTAACACCGGCAGCCCGTAAGCACGGCAATCTGAATATACACCCATGTGGAAAAGAATTTTTCCCAACAGATATCTTTGGTAGCTCATCTGAAAAGACAGGTCTTGGCACCCATATCACAATTAAAGCTGATGGTCTTCCAAATCTGATCAAGACCGACATCCCCACAGACAAAAATACAGGGCGTCCGCGATGGATGTTCAGAAAGAGAAAATGGGTAAAGGAATTTGTCCGCTGTCATAGACTACGTGCTAACGATGCAGTGATAATTGAGCGCCTCGCAAAAAGAATATATGAAATCAGGCCAAGGAATATATCGAGTAACCAACAACTCCTCTTTCCAGGTGAAACTACGACATCTCACGATTCAGAGCTCGATCTTGTGAAGCTTGATGCTCGAAAACTCAATATTCTAAACTCGCCCAAAAAGGGTGGCTCTTCCTCTCTCGACTCACTACCCTACCTGAAGGAACTAAATGTTACAATAATTGAAAACACTCAACCCATTCAATTCACACCAAACATAAATGAACATATACATCGTTGGGCTCCGTATGTACAGGGGTTTTCTGCTCTTTTTGTACAGACTATATTAGACCAATATAAAAAAGTCTATCGCCACCCGGTTATTCTCGACCCTTTCGCTGGCTGCGGAACTGTTTTGGTTCAAGCCAAACTTAACGGCTACAGGTCAATAGGAACTGAACTCAATCCCCTTCTTCAGTTTATAGCTAACACAAAGCTCAACTCCTGGGATGTGTCTCCCAAATATCTTCTTAAGACCTATAAGGAAATCCCCAGAGACAAAATGCGTCCTGCTCCACGTTTCCTAAAGTCCACCTCACAATTCAGGACACCTGTGTTACGGAACTTAGAGATAATTAACGGCGGCATAGCTTCACTTCCAGCACGCACCGAAAAACAAAAAAAAGCTAATGACCTGCTCAAGCTTGCTTTTTCTGCAATTTTAGTCGATTGCAGTAACTTGAAAAGAAGCCCATGCCTTGGGTATGTCAAAAACAAGGTCGTTCACGAATCAACACCCTTCGTTCTGTTTAATCAGAAAGTCCAAGAAATTGCCGATGATTTACGCCTAATCCAGTGGCAATACAACGATTATATATATACTGAAAGCAAGGTCGTTTGCTCCAATGCAATGTCTTTTATGCACAAGAACAAGTTTGACTTGGCTATTACGTCCCCCCCATATATGAACGGCTTGGATTATGTGATGAACTATAAGATAGAGATGGGCTGGCTGGAATTTGTTCGTAGTCAGAAGGACCTAAAAAAAATCAAGGATGATATGGTTGTCTGTGACAATGTATCCAAAGGCCTAATTAGAAGATTCTATGATTCTTCCTCGACTTACTCTAATCGTTGGATAGAGAATATAAAAGCTGATATCCAAAAAAATATCGCCAGACGCGGAGCTTACAGAAGACAGGACATGCCATACATAGTCCATAAATACTTTGATGATATCTACAAAGTTATGAAGAACGTCGTCTCATCTCTTAAATCTGGTGGCCGATTTATACTTGTTGTGGGAGACAGTCTTATAGCAGATGTGTATATTCCCACCGATTTACTGATAGCAAAAATTGGCTTGGATTTGGGTTTGAAAATAGAGAGTATAGAGAAAGCAAGAGAAAGGCGCTCGGGCCAAATACGGAGTTACAAACTAAGAGAGTCAATAATTACTCTTCTTAAGAGGTAGGCGCATGAATGACAATGGAATCGGATACCATGAAGATCCTAAAAATAGCAACGGAATAATAAGGGCACGTACCACAAAGCAAATTCGCTCCTGGCAGATCCCTCGTTCTATAAAAGCATTAGAAAAGCTCAATGATGAAATGGGCAATATACCGTTCCCTGGAAATTATATATTGTTCGACCACATGAAGGTGTACATTGGTGAAGCCAGTAAAATCTATGACAGACTAAAAAGCCACATTAAGAATCCCGAAGATAAAATAAAGAATTGGGACAACGCTCTTATACTTAATGATGGCCGCCCAGCAACGCAGTCGGATTTTAATGACACGGTCGTCAGGCGAGCGTTAGAACTATACTTAATCCGACTACTCAAAGCCAACAAGTACCGTCCTGTATCCCAAGGACAACAACCAACTCTCAACTCGATACAAAAACATATAGTCAGCTCGCTTATACAAGAACTAAACCACTTTCTTCTGAAGAAGAACATAATTACCAAAGCTCTTGAGGAAGAAGGCTTAGAGGAAATATTTGAAGACGAATTGAAAAAAATACTCGCCAGCCACAACAAGCAAATCCAAAAATGGTCCGCCTACGAAGCTATAATTGACGGCCACAAGGCTTATATCCGCCCCGGCAGTCTTAAGCCGAAAGGCTGGCAGATCACTTTCAGAGACCGCTTTCTCAATTCTCTACAAAAGGGTGTTGGTTATTTGCTGGTCTCACGTGACGGAGTTCTCCTTATCCCTCTTCGAAATGTACGTCAAGTTGTTAAAGACAAGGCTGCGTTTCAGCAGAACACTATAGATGTTTATATCCTTTTCACCACTGACAGAATAACGCTGAGCTATAAGAAGAATATTATAGATGTGTCAGAATATAAGTTGCGGAAATAGATATCTAAAAATCCATACAATCCCACTCTTTCACCTATGTATGCTCTCAAACCCGCATTTCCCGCCAGCCCCCAGGGTGAGTTCCTGCGCACCCACAAGCCGGGGCCTGCCCCCAAGGTGAACTCCTGCTCACCCACAAACCGGGGTCAATCAAAAGAATTCCGCACACTTTAGGGAGATTATAGGGAAGATAGTTCGGATTTCAATATGAAAAAGGGCAGCCAAAAAAAAGTTGCTTTTTGTCCATTTTTTTGTTGACATTGTTTGAATCTATGTTAAAATGCCCGTATGTTAGCCAGCAGGCTAACATAAACCGCCAGTAGGCGAAGATATAGCGGAGAACCGCACGTTTTCGTATCAGCAGATACACGCCAAAAAAGCCTTTAGTCTGATGTCTTTAGTCTGATGTCTGTAGTCTTTTTTGTAAGCTGCAGCGTGGCAAGGACTTAGAGCCAGCCGGCCCAGATTCGTGAATGGTAAATAGTAAATAGTCAATAGTAAATAGTCAATGGTCGTGAAACCCCTTAGGGGAATTACCAATCATGAGCATCGAGAATCTAACTTTAGCTCACTTTAGGCACTTTAGCTCACTCTTCACTTACTTACCTGCCTATAAGGCCCTGTATTTACGTGCCTATAAGGCACCAGATATTTACGTGCCTATAAGGCACTACATCTGTCGAGAATCCTCTACAAATCAGCTACTTTTTATGCAAAACAAACCCAATGTCAAGGACGCTCAAATTAACGTAAACTCTTATATGAAAAGTAAATATGAAAAATTGGACACTTGGTTAAGTGGAAAAAACAAACCCAATTCAAACCCAAACAAACCCAATTGCCGAAAGGGTAAAATTGATGCAAAGTGTGTATTTACAAAGGAT
>CAYQKF010000186.1:0-7405 GCA_964417935.1 uncultured Pirellulales bacterium | reverse complement strand
AAGGTGATCCAACGGGATCAGTAACTAAAGTCGTCAACTTAACTATATGAGGAGATATAAATGCAAGTTTTAATATATGTGTTGTCATTTCTTTTTATGTCGGCAGGCTTTATCATAGCTTTCGTGTATGTATTGCAAAGCGGTAAGATCATTAAGGGCGTATTCATTGGTTGGGGATTGTTCATCATCTGCACGTTTCTTATTACAGTGGTTTTTCCAGCAGTCGTGGCCTTATATAACTATGACTACTGCCGTTTTTTCCCCGAGGCAATCGGTCTTCCCTTAGTAATACTTGCAGGTTGGCTACCTGCGTCAATCGTGTCCATAGTCGCTGGGCTTGCGAGGCATGTTACCAATCGTTTGTGGTCATACTTCGGACAATCGAGAACAAAGGCTTCAATCGCCAAGGTTAGAGTGTTTACTTTCATTGGCCTATCCTATCTTTTTTTGGGTATACTTCTGCTCGGGCTGCTATACTTCTCGACACTGGTACAGAGCAGCTCGCCACCAGATCTTAGCAGTTGTACTCGTATTAAGATCCGGTACCCCCACTCACCTCTGAATTACTTTATTCCCGATACTGAACTGCAGAGTATACTTGACCCAGAGGAGAAGAAGTATATGCACTCTTTCCAGACTTTCGAGGTGACCGATCAGGAACTCATCAAGGCCTTTGCCCGCGACGTGAGCTTGGGAACATCCTTTGGCTTGGGCGGCATGATGGTAGATGATACGACGCTCGATATCGCTTGCTATAGTAATAACAAGCACCTGACATCCTTCAAGGTACATATCTACGGCCATCTTATAGGAGCCGAGAACAAGCGCATGTTCAAATACCCACAGGGCTTGCCAAATTTGAAACTAATGGAACCACCGCAAATGCGAGCATTCAAGTTACGCGGCGATTGTGCATCAAATATGCAAAGACTCTACAAAGTCGTTTATTTTCATCGCAGGAATGCCACCTCATATCCTGAACCCACTGAGTGGTGTGACGCCATTATGCGTGATAGAACAAACACTTCTTACGTCAATGAGGAAAGAATGAGGGGTCATTTCAAGTGCCCCGCCGCAGGTGAAGGAAAATGCCATTACGCTATGAATCCGAATTGCAAGCCGGATTCTCCGCCGGATACCGTGCTTTTATTCGAGACCAAGGCAGGCTGGAATCAGTACGGCGGGCCTGAGTTATTTACTTTCGATAACCACGATCCTAAGGGTGGATGTGTTCTCTTAAATGATGGTGCGGTTAAGTTCATTCGCAACAAAGAAGAACTCCATCAGCTTCGATGGAAGTAAAACCGGCAGGTCATACAGAAGACAGAAATCAGAAGCCAGAAGGCAGAAGACTTTTTAATTGATTACAACAAGCTCGTAGTCATTTGACTATTGCCCTGAAATCATCTTCGAGGGTGGGGCTTGTCTTGAGCCGAGGAGAAGGGCCTGCAATTACAACCCGGCTCGACTGCCCGGCTCCGGCTTCGGCCTACACCGAGATGAGAGCTTATCGAAGTCTCGCGTACGGTAATCATAAATGGAAATCCTGGAGTAATTACCTTTTTGGGGAATACTGTATGTCCGTTCGGATTATAGTAGTGTAATTTTCATGGCACTAAGATAGAACGTGCTTCCTGGGACCGCAGCCTCAAACTGGACCTTGCAATGTGCAGGGGTCTTCAATTCTTTTTCTACTGTCGCGACACATCGCCTGTGGCCAGTTTTGGACCGAAGCGGTAGCAGGAAACTCCCCCCAACCCAAAGCCAGATTGTGAACCTCAGCCGATTTATGCAGATCAATCGTTGCTCGCAGACCGGCTCGCGAACGAAAACTAGGGACAGTCACCTATTTAGACAAAAAACTAAAAAACTAGGGACAGTCACCTATTTTTGTTTGACACGAGTTAGTTTTTGTGTTAATTTGGCTTTATGCCAAGATTAGCCAGAGCAGTAGCGGTCGGGTTTGCACATCATATTACCCAGCGAGGTAACAATCGGCAGGATGTGTTCTTTGTGGATGATGATCGTCGGGTGTACCTGGAGCTGTTAAAAGAGCAGGCGGACAAATACGCTCTGGAGCTGGTCGGCTATTGCCTGATGAGCAATCATATACACATAGTCGCGATACCGCATGCGGAGGATTCGCTGGCCAAGGGCATCGGCAGGACGCACTTTCGCTATACGCAATATATCAACCGTTTTCATAAGCGCAGCGGCCATAAAATGCTAAATCTACAACAGTTGACATAGAAAGCTTATAGTTATTTGCAGTAGTCATGTGACTATTACATTATCACCTACGAATATGACCCGGCCGGCAGGCGCATCAAAAAGAATGTCGTTGGTAGTTACATAGTCAAATACGTCTATGATGGCGGCCACGTTATCGCTGAATACGCTGACAGTGGCCTCTAAAGCAGGATGCTTAACGGTATCCGCACAGCCGGTCATCGCCAAAGTTGCTACGCCCATGCCAATGCCGTGTAGAAAATGACGTCGGCTGGAATTTGCCCCCATTCTGTGGGTTCCTTTCCTATTCCGATTATGATTCTTTCTGTTATCAATCAGGCGGTGGCTACCACCTGACCGGTAACCAGACACTCATCTTCGGCTCTTGTCGATTGTTCCATGCATAGTATGGAATCATCCTGATGTCTATGCGACGCGGCTTAACATCGCTCACTTGGCGGTAGCCGCCGATATCTTTTGCAGTGGTTTTATCGATGACCATAGCTTTTGTCTTCAGCACGGTCACTCCACCGAGCAGGTCAGGCTCATGCTGAACATTCCATTTCGCATTTGCGGGAATACAAATATCTTCAAACCGAATCCCTTGTGGAACGTCAACGGACTCAAGGCAATAAACAATCGGGCCCCGCATAATGGCGACCTGGTTGCGGGTTTGCTCCACTCGCGTGTCGGCCATAATCATTCTGACCGGCATAGGCAGGTCCAGCTCGATGACATCACCGGCAGCCCACTTTCGTTCAACGGATGTGTATGATGCCGGCTCGTACCGGAAGATGTTGGTTGGTTTATGGTTAATTTTCAAGTTAGAGCTCTTCGCCCAGCCGGGAACCCTCAGTAGAATGGAAAATGGGTCACCGGACTCAACGGCATCCACAGTAATGCGTACCTTGCCGTCCCATGGGTAGTTTGTTTTCTGTGTAAGTTTTAGTTTTCGGCCGTCGGCAAGTTTGCCATCGAAAACGTTTCCACCATAGTGATGAATCCACAGTCCTTTGTCGTTGGTGCTGTAAAGGTAATTATGCCAGGAGGCAACAGTTCGCAGGAGATTCGTAGGACAACAGATCATCCTTGTTCCAGGGTCTAAACGTTTGTGCGTATCGTTGCTGCGCAGTATGTGCTCGGGGCCATGCCAGCGAAGCGGATTGGTATATGACCAATTATCGCCGTCAACCTCGATACCGGAGAGAATCGAGTTAAAAAGAGTTCGTTCCATTATGTCGGCAAAGCGAGCCTGTCCGGTAATGGCCAGCATCCGCCAGTTCCACATCAGGTTGCCGATTTGGCCGCAGGTCTCGTTGTAAGCCGTATCATTCGGCAGCTCAAAGGGGCCACCGACACCTTCGTGAATGGAATCACCAACGATAGTAGAAAGACGGCCGGGCTGAAAACTTCGGACCGGATGGGCTTTATGTATCGGACTTACACCGCCGGTGACATACATCTTTTTTTCCACGAGGTCTGTCCACAATCTCTCAAGTGCGTCGAGAAGCGTTTTGTCACCGGTCTCCATATAAGCATCAGCCGCACCGGCGAAGAGATAGGTAAAGAATACCGCGTGGCCTACCACTTCGGTCTCCTTGCGAAGGGGACGCCAGTTCTGGTTCAGGTCACTGCCATTTATTATAGTGCCCCAGGCATTTCTACGCCCTTTTCCATAACGGCTTCCGCGCCAGTCGATAAAGAAGTTGGCCATATCCAGGTACTTCTTCTCGCCCGTTGTACGATACAGCTCGACAGCCGACATAATGATTGACGGGTTGCGTGGAAAGTCAGCCAGCTTCGGGTCACGTCCCTTGAACCTGTCGTAAATGTAATCCGCTGCTTTGCGGGCAACGTTAAGCAGTGTCGTCTTGCCGATAACCCGGTGATGAATACACGCAGCCGTGATAAGGTGACCCATCGTGTATAGCTCGTGATGCCCGGCGTTCTCAAATCTTTCGCGGCCGCGTACCGTTGTCTGTGAGGCTATGTATCCATCCGGTTGTTGTGCCTTGGAAATTACGTCGATAATCTCGTCCATTTGTTCGTCAAGCTCTTGGTCACCTGTAACAGAATAAATGTAGCAGGCACTTTCGAGCCACTTATAGACCCAGGCATCCTGCCAATCGGTTCCCTTGAATTTTCCTTTCTCAAGGCCGGCGGCAATTCTCATGTTTTGTATGGCGTGCCCCATATCCGGGTCTGATGCCAGCTCCCATAGCCGTGGGAGCGTAACATCGCATGTCTGCGTAAACCGCTCTGCCCAGAAACCTTCAGTCCAGCGAACATCTTTCAAGTCAACACTCTTTAGTTTTGCATACTGGCTGTCCTGGTTCTTGATGATGCCGTAGTCGTGTTTAGCCGTCTCGGCGCGGGAAGGGGTGGTGCTTAACAGAACAGCAATTAAAACAATCGTAAGTGTTATTGATAACCTGTGCATTTCTATCTCCCAATTATCATTTTATTTTTATCTGTGTTATAAGTTTTCTTATCAACTTTGCATTCTTCGAATTTACGGCAATGTTAATATTTTCATCCGGGTCCTTGTGATGGTCGTAAAGTTCCACTGCGACCGGTTCACTGTCCGGATGCTGCGTATCAACCCAGATTGTTAAACGGTACCTGTCCGTCCGCATGGAATAACCCATCAGATGATTATTGTACAGTTCCTGACTGTAGCGGTCCGGCGCCTCAGCTTTGAGTTTCTGTTCCACCTGTCGGATAAGTGGACCAAAAAATGTTCCCCGCATTGCGTCAGACAGCGGACGTGCGGCCCACTCACGAAGGGCAGGGCACGGGAACTGGCTGAAAGCTGCCGATTTCCATGGACGATTCGGATTACGCAAAAGAGGTACAAAGCTTGTTCCTTCAACATGCTTTGGTACAGGTAAACCGCCGAGTTCACAAAGCGTCGGATACATATCTATCAGTTCAACCAGGGAATTGCTGCTCTGACCGGCTGTTTTCATGCCTGGGTAGCTGACGAGCAGAGGCGAGCGCGTGGCGATCTCAAAGTTAGTTGCCTTGCCCCATAGTGCGTGTTCCCCAAGATGCCAGCCGTGGTCACCCCAGAGCATAATAATAGTATTTTCTCGCAGTCCCAGTCCTTCCAATCCCCTGATTAGGCGGCCGATTTGTGAATCCACATAGCTGGCGCATGCCAGGTATCCGTGAATGAGATTGCGGGCCATCTCGTTCGGGATGGGGCCGGATTTAGGTACACCATAGCGAACACGAAGCTCAAAAGAACAGTGCATGCTGACAGACGGCGCGTCCTTCGGCACAAACGGATTATTTGCAAGGTCAATTTCTTTCGGATTATAGAGGTCCCAGTACTGCTTCGGCGCGATAAACGGCAGGTGTGGCTTATGGAATCCAACCGCGAGGAAAAAGGGCCTGCTTGACTTGCTTGTCCCGAGCATCGAAGTATCTCTAAGCTGGCGCAGAGTCGCAATGGCCGCGTCGGTAGTTCGGCCATCTTGGTAGGCGTTGTCAGGCACGTCGGCGGATTCAGTTGCCGGTCCGCACGCCATACCGCCGAGCCTCACCTGTCCATACTTCTTTTCTACTTCCTCACGCCGACGTTTCACCAAGGTCTGGTTTTTCTCCAGTTGGTATCCGCCAACGTCACGCCGGTAATCAGACTTTGGATAAACGGCCTTGCGGCTCCACGATTGTTCCTCGTCGCGCATCGTGCTATGGTATATCTTGCCGATGTAAACAGTTTCATAACCGTGATTACGAAAGTGCTGTGGCAGCGTTATCACATTAGGTACGGTGTTCCGGAAGTAAGTTACGTTATCGACCACTCTGACCGAGTCCGGGCGCAAACCTGTCATAAGACTGGTGCGTGACGGACCGCAAATAGCAACCTGGCAGTAGGCGCGATTGAACCGCATCCCTTCGCGGGCCAGCCTGTCGATGTTCGGACTGTGGACAAGCTTCTGGCCATAACAGCCCAATTCCGGCCGCAAATCATCAACGGCAATAAAAAGGATATTAGGTCTGTCTTGCGAGACCTTGGTGAAGGAGGATTTGCAAGTCAGCATCAGGGCTATAGTACCCAACCCTGCGGTCTTCAAGAAATCACGTCGTGTGCAAGCGTATGTATTAATTTGTTTAGAGAATATGTGTTTCTCCATCACCACTTCCAAACGTTTTTTATTCTGGCCTCGAGCGCTCTGCGCACCTTGTTGAAATCTGGTTTGTCGGCGAGGTTTTCTTTCTCAATCCAGCCCTCTGCCATGTTGTATAATTCCGGCATACGTGATTCATTCAATATCAGCTTCCACTGGCTCGTGCGCGCCATAGCCGTTCTATTTTCAGCCTTCCATGTAAGATTTTCTACGCGGGTATGGAACGGGACATCGCTATCAGGGTCGTAAGCCGGTTCGGGATTATCAAAGTAATTCGGCGGTAAATCGCTATAGGCCGCGGATGCAAAGACGGTGAAATCTTTTTCTTCTTTCGATTGCTCCCGCAAGAAGTTTTTTAAGGACCTGCCGGGAAGTTCACCGTCGAATCTGCCGCCGGTCAAATCCGTTAAAGTCGGGAACAGGTCAACTCCCTGAGCCAAATTTTTCACGCGAATGCCTCGGCTTACCAGTCCCGGAGCATACCATATCATCGGAACGTGCAGCAACGCATCATAGAGAAACATACCTTTTCGAACCATACGGTGCCGGTTCTGGTTCCGGCGGTGCCGGCCGATACAGCCGAATATCATCAAAAAACACTAAACCTGAACCGCCGGCCTGAATATTGTTCTTATCGCCGAAACCAATAGAAATTGTATTGACATTGGCAAGGTTCACGCCTGTGAACTCCTGCAGGTCGATAGTCCATTCCGTCCACTCATCTATCAACGCCGCATCGGGATTATCGTGATAGACCACCGCGCTGCCGTTGAGAGCCACATACATCCGCTCAGCGGCATTAGACGCATCGCCGTAGAACCACAGCGACAATACTCCAACACCTTCTTCGGTCCAATCACGCGCCGAGACCAACGTCATGGCTGCCTCAGAGTACTTGAAATTGTTCTCGTAATAAAGCGGCATCGACTGAGAGCCGCCGTGAACAATCGTAGTCTCGGCAAAAGGAGGTTCAGCATGACCTGCCATAGAGCCATTCGTCGGGACTTCCCATCCATCTATCCACGTACTGAATATCTCGT
>CAYQKF010000185.1:0-7409 GCA_964417935.1 uncultured Pirellulales bacterium | reverse complement strand
AAGAATGGTATATGAGAACACCCCGTAAAGGGGAATATACGCGTTTTGAGTCCGACGCTTACTATCACCTGATTATCTCAGGAGGCTTTATGCCACAACCTTTTTAAATGGACTCCATAGTACAGTTTTATTTTATCAGCCCCTTCAACCCGGTTTGGGGGAGAGGGGATTTTTTATGCTCACATCACTATTTTGTGACTATTTTGCGCACAATTTCATTTGTAACAGACTATATATACAGAGGCTTGTTTATGGGGTATTTGTCCTGGCGGAGTTCCGGGGCGTTTTTTGTTCGAGAAAGGCCTCTAAGATTTCCGCGGCGGCAACGGCGTCGAGGCGTTTTCTTTTTTTCCCTCTTGTAAAGTTGGCAGAAGCGAGCTTTTCCTCGGCACCGAAACTGCTGAGGCGTTCGTCCTGGAGATGAACGGGAATGTGCAGATGTTGTTTCAACCGCTCGGCGAACTTCAAAACAAGTTTGGTTTGGGGCCCCTCAGAGTCGTCCATATTCAAAGGCAGCCCTAACACAACAGCGTTGACATTTTCGGTCTCGACCACCTCTGCAATCTTTTTCAGCAGCTCCTTTTGGCCCTGGATTACAGTTAGGGGTGAGGCAATGGTCTCGGCAGAGTCACAGATTGCCAGTCCGGTGCGTTTAGTGCCATAATCTATTGCAAGGTATCTCATTTTTTGTTGTGTATATATATATTACGCTGCACACCATTGTATTATAGAAACTTTTCGCCGGCGTGCTGCTTTATCAACTCGAGCAACTCTTTTAGTCTGTGGGTCTGGTCAATGTGGCATACAAGTGTGGCATCGGGGTTGTGAGCTATGACCATATTCTCCAGGCCGATAGCGGCAATTAGATGGCCCTTGTCTTCGGTAACAATAATACTGTTCTTGCAATCAAGCAGCTCGCTCGTGCCGGCCACGACGATGTTATTGTCTTTGTCGGAACTGATAATATCGGCGAGTGCTGCGAAGGAACCCATATCGAGCCAGCGACAATCCAGCTTTATGGCGTGGACTCTGTCAGCCTTTTCCATAACGGCGAAGTCGATGCTGATTTTAGGCAGCTTTACAAACCAGTCCCGGAGCGTTTGCTGCTGCTTTGGATTGCCCCAGTCGGCTTGTATTCTGGCCAACGGTTCGGCAACCTTGGGCAGAAACTTCGCCAAATTAGCTAAGATTGTTTTGGCCTTCCAGACGAACATACCGGAATTCCAGAAGTATTGGCCGGCGTTGAGATATTCTTTTGCGTTTTGTTCATCCGGCTTCTCCTTGAATGCTTCGACTGAATAAATCTTGTTTTTACAGTCGGGGTACTCAGAGGGGTTGGAACATTTTATATAACCAAGTAATGTGCTGGCGAAGGTCGGCTGAATGCCGAAAGTAATCATATTGTCCGGATTGTTATTCACAAAGACAAGAGCATCTTTGAGGGCCTGCTGCAGTACCTCCGGGGGCTTTATAATCTGGTCGGCGGTAACGACAGCTATCGTGGCCTCGGGGTCATATTTTGTAAGAACAGTTGAGACCAGCCCGATGGCGCCGGCCGTATCGCGAACAACAGGCTCAGCTATGACATTATTAAAAGGCAGTTCGGAGAGGTTTTCACGGACAACATCTGCGTAGCCGGCATTTGTAAGAACGATGATATTTCTTATATCGAATATAGGGCTAAGACGCTCGAAACAAAGGCGAAGAAGTGTTTGGCCGTCGAGGAGTTTCAAGACCTGTTTGGGGCGTTTTTGTCGGCTGAGCGGCCAAAGTCTCTTGCCCGTGCCCCCTGCCATTATCACTGCGTAGTCCATCTCGATTCTCTAATATTATGAAAGATAACTGCATGGGCTAAAGCCCATCCTACCTACCTACAAAGTGTATCAGACGAGAAACTTCTCGTCAATTTCGGTCAGAGATTGAATTTTCTTCGCAAATTCTTCGTATGTATAACCGGTTTCATAATCGCCCGGCTTGCCCATAAGCGCAAAAGTGGCGTCTTTGCCCAATTCGACGGCAGGCTGGTCGTAAGGATTGATGCCGAATAATGCGCCGGCAAAAGAAGTTGTTACTTCGTATAAATAAATAAATTGGCCGACGGTATAAGCATTTACCCTATCGAAAAGTACCGTCATACAGGGACGTTCGCTCTCCAAAAGTGCATACTCGGTGGCCCTATTCTCGTTGTTTAGCAGCTCGCTCAAATCCTTGCCGGCAAGAAAGCCAAGTTCCGGTGCGTAATCGGGAGCTGGGCCTATTCTGAGGTCTTTATCCAAATTACTGACCTGAAGGAAAGTAAACAATTTATCGTTGGGTCCTTCGCGGTATAACTGTACCTGGCTGTGCTGGTCAGTGGTGCCGAGTGCTTTGACCGGTGTGGGACCGATGTGGACTTCATTGCCGGCCAAATCTTCGGCCTTACCGAGACTTTCCGCCCACAGTTGTCTATACCAATCAGCTAAGTCCTTGAGGTGGTAGCTATATGGCATCATTACGGAAATCCTTTTGCCTTGATTGTAGAAGTGGTAGTTTATTGCGGCGTTGATTGCAGCGGGATTCCTGTAAAAATCTTCGCAGCTAACTCTTGTGTCCATATCACGGGCGCCTTCCAAAAGTGAATCGATGTCAATCCCACACATAGCGGCACTGAACAAGCCGACCACACTTAAAACACTAAATCGGCCCCCGATACCCTCCGGTATTACAAGGCTTCTAAAACCAGCATTGTTGGCGATACGACGAAGAATGCCCTGATTCGCATCGGTAGTCGTGATTATCTGTTTTTTACAATCGGCGGGTCCGAGTTTATCCAGGAGCAATCGACGAACAATCATAAATTGAGCTGCGGTTTCTGCTGTCCAACCGGACTTGCTGATGGCATTAAAAATAGTCTTGTCGAGCTTATCACCGAGCCAGTCCAGAAACGACACGAGTTGCGGAGGGTCAATGTTGTCGAAAATGAATAGACGCGGGCCGGTCCGCTTTGTGTCGTCAAGATTGTACATGTAGGGATTCAGGGCTGTTTGTAAAGCGATGTTGCCAAGAGCAGAGCCGCCAATGCCAAAGACAACGAGATTCTCACATCGACCTCTTAACTCCTTAGCCAGTTCCCCGACCTGTTCAGTGATTTGCGAGTTATACGGTAGGTCCCGGTAGGGAGTCTCACCGCCCTGCCTTTTTTTGTTCAACTGTAGAATTAAGGGCGAGGTTTTTTCGGCGAGGTCTTTTAGCTGCTCAGGCGTGATACCGTGCTCATTACCTATAACATCTGCCATAACATTTTTGTAGTGGAGTTTAACTTCTGGTTTCGGCACTGATATATTCCTTTCGCAATCGTCTTAAAATTCCTGAAAAATACGCAAATCTATCTTCGTTAATACTTCACTCGTTTATCCGTCAGTGGAACTGATGACCCTTGAAAGCCTTTTCTTTATCGACCCAGCCTCCCGGAACGTTCTCGGTGTGGGCCTGCTTTGCATAGGCCTTCATCTTGGTTAAGATTTCAGGATGCTTATCCGCTATATTGTTCTGTTCGCCGATGTCCTTGCTGAGGTCATACAATTCGAATGCTTTGTTCTTGCCCGGCTGAATGGCTTTCCAGTCAGCCATTCGTACCGCCGTCTGTCCTCTGTACTCCCAGTAAAGAAATTTATGCTTTTTCTGCTTGCGGCCGGCGGCACGCTCACCCAGCAGCGTCGGAATGATTGATATTCCATCAATATTATCCGGCGGCTCTACCTCGGCAAGTTCAGCCAAGGTCGGCATAACATCCGCGAAATACCACAAATGGTCGCTGACAACGCCAGCCTTAATCCTGCCCGGCCAGCGCACAATCATCGGGATTCGCAGGCCGCCCTCATATAAATTTCCTTTTTGTCCTCGAAAATGCCCGTTGGAATCGAAGAAGTGGTTGAAATAGCGCGCTCCACCATTATCGCCGCAGACGAACACAATCGTATTATCGTCAATTTTGAGTTCTTTGAGCAAAGCGAAAATCTGCCCGATTTGGCGGTCGCACATATGTACCATAGCGGCGTAAACCTTCGCATCATTTGGCGTTTTGGATTTGGCCGTCCAGGGTTTATCTTTGAATAACTGCCAGGATGGTTCATCCTCAGGAATGCCCCACCGGCCGTGCGGTGGAGTCCACGCACAATAACAAAAAAACGGACTGTCCTTATTCTCACGAATAAACTTTATGGACTCATCGAATATCAGATATTGTGAGAATTGTTTTCCTTTGTAGAAATCACCGGTGTTGCCTTCAAGAGGTACTTTCTCGCCGCTTCGTACAAGGTAGTTGGGGAAATACGAGTGGGCGTGGACCTGGTGATAATAGCCGAAGAAAATATCAAAGCCGTGCCTCTCAGGAACGCCGGTAGTTCCCCGGTCGCCGCAGCCCCACTTTCCGAATCCGCCTGTGGCGTAGCCGGCTTGTTTGAGCACTTCAGCAACGGTAACATCCTCGGCACGCAATGGCACGCCGCCCGGATTGGTCCGCACGGTCGTATGTCCCATATGCTGGCCGGTCATCAAAACGCTGCGGGTCGGCGCACACACCGGAGCACCTGCCAGCGCTTGAGTGAAGCGCATACCTTCCGCAGCCATCCGGTCAATGTTCGGGGTCTTGAGATATTTATTGCCCATACAGGACAGCTCAAAATAGGCAAGCTCATCCAGCATTATATAAACGATGTTCGGCTTTTTACCTTTCGAGAGGCGCTGTGGCGTTTGGGCACATGCTGGCATTGCCAGTGCCGCAGCACCATAGCCTGCCACTTTCAAAAAATCGCGACGTTTCATAAAATTTTCCTTACAAAATAACAGCAGACAGAAATAAGCGTTCTTGACGGACGATTAGTCTTCACTCTTTTCGATTGCTGCCGGTGCTCCGAAAAACTTCTTTAGACGTTCTGCATCGAACTTAAGCTCCCGCTCGTAGGTGTAAACACCGTTTACTTCCTGCTCGATGTCGGTAAGCTGCGTGTAGCAATAGCCGGCAATGTTGGGGTGGTCGGTAAGAATAAGCGTAAGCTTGCCAATCAGCTCTTCAACCTCCTCAGCGCTTTTGCCGTATCCCCACTGGTTCCTGTTGTTGCCGGCGGGTTCCTTAGTGGCGTGCTCTTTGGTCCAGAAGGTACCTCCGTATTCATCCACCGAGTATGGCTGTCCCTCATAAGGCACGGAAATCTCAGGGAAACGGATAGAGACGTCCTGTCCATCGGGTGCGACCGAAGCGTAGCGCTGGCGGAATGTATCAGGGTTTTGGTCGTAGTCGTGCACGGTGAATATGTCCGTCTCAACGTGGACATATCCGCTGGCGTCGTTGATTGGACGCGTCGGGTCAAGTGCACGGGTCAGGTCCACTGTTTCTTGCACGGCACGGCGATGAATCTCAAAACGAGCCCTTGCCCCCCCTGCTGTTTCATTAAAAGGTGTCCAAGCTACAATTGAAGGATGGTTCAGGTCGCGCATAACCACCTCTCGCCATTCGCGCTGATGGTTGTGAACGCCCTGTGGATTGGCGAAGGAATGGGAGCCGCCCCAGTCACAGAACTCACCCCAGGTTATATATCCGAGACGGTCGGCCCAGTAATGGAATCGCTCCTCGAAGACCTTCTGATGAAGACGAGCACCATTAAAACCTACTGCAAGCGAGCGTTCAATATCGCCCTTGAGAGCCTTGTCGCTGGGCGCTGTCCAAATGCCATCGGGATAAAATCCCTGGTCGAGGACATGCCGCAAAAAGATGGGCTTATTGTTTAGATAAAACTTGTTTCCTTCTATGTGAAATTTGCGAAGGCCGGCATAGCTGTTCACTGTGTCCACGATGCGCCTGCCCCGCAGAAGCTCAAACCGGAGTTTATAAAGATATGGGTCGTCCGGACTCCATAAGTGGGGCCTTTTTACCTCAAGTATCTGAGCAATGCCGTTGGCTGACTGTGAGCGAACCGAGGTGAGCTTTTTGCCGGTAGCTGAAAGGAGAGTGGCTTGAAACTCCATGCAGCGGCGGTAGTTGTTAATAACAGGGGTCAGGACAAAACGGCGATTGTCGAGGTCGGGCACAATACGAACGGATTCAATGAAACTTTGTGGCCGGGCTTCCAGCCAAACAGTCTGCCAGATGCCTGTGGTCCGCGTATAGACAACGCCGTGCGATTCGAGTCTCCTGCTTTGTTTGCCTGCAGGCTGGACATCGGAGCGCACATCATCGAGAGCGCAGACGAAAAGGTCATTCTCACCTTTGCGCAGCGCACTTGTAATCTCAAAGCAAAACGACGAGCTACCCCCGTAGTGGCGGCCAACGCCGGTTCCGTTGACCCAGGCACGGCAGTCATAATCGACCGCACCAAAGTGCAGAAATACCTGCAGACCGTCCCATTGCTTAGGAACAGTAAACGTCCGGTGGTAACAAACTTCGTTCATAAAGTTTGTATATCCGATGCCCGATAGTTTGCTCTCCGGGCAAAAAGGAACGATGATTTTTTTATCCAATCGTGTGCCGTCCTTCGGCCAGTCCTTCTTTGCGCCGGAGAAGCCAAGGTCAAAACCAAAGTTCCATTCGCCGTTCAGGTTCAGCCAGGTATCCCGGTAAAATTGGGGCTTGGGATGTTCCGGGCGGGGAATCTGATTCTGTGTTTTTCCCGCGCTGTTTGCAGAAGTAGCTGTGAGAAACACTAACAGCAACAACACAAAGCGGGATTTTTCAACCCAATTCTTAAACAAGCCAGTACCTTTCATAATCTCTCCTCATATAGTTAAGTTGACAACTTTAGTTACTGATCCCGTTGGATCACCTTTACTTTTACTTAGCCCAGAAAGGCTTAATAGATGGATATTGATCAACTTTTACTTCTGGCTGATAAGCCGGACTGGATTTACTTTTTTGGAAGATTCTCAGGAATGAAAAAAGCCGCCCTTGAAAAATTTGTCCCAAAATGTGATATTTTCTTTTTTTTCTTTAAAGTCCATCAAGTGGGCGGGACGATGGGGCGGCTATATGAAAATATCACAGAGGCAATACATTATAAAAAAATATCATATGCCGCAACCCCAAAAAATAAGAAAAATCGAACGCTCATTTGCTTGGATTGATCATCGTCTTATGCGAAACGGTTTCATGGAAACAATGACACACCAGGATATAGCCTTGTATCTGTTTTTGATACTCGTTGCTGATAAGAATGGCGTCAGTTTCTATCGCAAGGAAAAGATATGCGAAGCTATTTCGCTGGATTATAACCAATTTGAAATTGCCAAAGACCGTCTTGTTAATATGAAGTTGGTTGCATTTGAAAATTATTCGGTCCTTTCACCTAATGGATACTATCAGGTACTGCCAATCGAGAGTAAGGCACCGGATTACTCAAAACAAATAACCCAAAAACTAACAAATAAATTGTTCAGGG
>CAYQKF010000184.1:0-7424 GCA_964417935.1 uncultured Pirellulales bacterium | reverse complement strand
TGGGAATGCGATGAATACGGCGTTGAGCCTCGGTTCTTCCTCCATGACAACGACCGGTGTTATTCAGAAGGTTTTGACATCCTGCTGAAGAACACAGGCCTTGAGCCCGTTCGAACTCCGTACGAAGCTCCCAACGCCAATGCCGTTGCTGAGCGTTGGATTCGAAGTCTGCGTGAAGAATGCCTGAACCATCTGATTATCTTGGGGTTGGACAGACTCCAGTACGTGCTCGATAAATACAAAGATTTTTTCAACCAACACAGGCCACATCGGGGTATTGGGAATTGCATCCCGGAACAGCTCGGTCACCAGATGGGTGACAAGGCACAGGATGTTGATAGTAACTCGGTGCATACGAGTAATATACGGTGTCACGAATTCCTGGGTGGGTTACTGAAATCATACATTCGAAGAGCGGCCTGAGTAAGGCTGCTCCAAGAAAGCATGGCTCCAACTCGCAAGCAAGGTCGTGGGAATGGTTTGTGCTCGCCTGGGAGATAGTATGATTTGGAACTGAGAACCGACACAGGGCGGTTTTGTTGTCATCTGATCAAATTACCCTCGGCTCATCCGAGTTGAAAGCGTTCACAACCACTGGCTACTCGCCCCGATTCTACCCGGATATGAGTTTTTGTACCCTACGCGATATAGACACTCCCGTCATATTCCACTGCTTGGGGGTGCATCCGGTTGTCATACAACATCTTCAAGGCGCCGTTGTCGGCAAAAGGAACTGCCTTGGCGAAACAAGCACAGCACTGCACAATTACAACACAAGAAGCCAGACTCAAAAGAAATAATTCCCGAACTCTATTCTTTTTCACTTTCGCGGCTGCCCTGCTACGGCCTCGGCCTTCCTGGCTACGGCTTGCTTCGCCAAGACAAGCACCGAGACGAGCTGCCAGCGTAGCAATTTCACTGTGATATATATTCATCTTATACAACCGGTTTTGCGCCCTTCAGTAAATACCCGATATCCGTAATGCCTACACCGGGACCCTTAGGAACAGTAATGGCACCATTCCTGATTTCCAAATGTGGGTCAAACCAGATGCTGTATTTCTCGATGTTCCTCTTGTATTCCTGGTACAGGCCGATGTCGGGCGTGTAGGAGGCAAAATGCAGCATGTAGATGAATCCAAAGCCGCCCGAAATGTGGACCGTAGTCGGCATTTGCACAAGCCCAGCCATGCGCGCTACGCGTGTAGAACGGATAAGCCCGCCATAATAATGGAGGTCCGGCTGGACTATATCCACGCCGCGATTGTAAATCGCCCAGCGGAAACGACGCTGACTGTATTCCTGCTCACCGCCGGCAACAGGTATTGTCAAGGCATCGGCCACCCGCTTCGTGTCTTGTAGGTGATCGAAAGGGCAAGGCTCCTCGAAATAGACCGCATCGATATCTTCCAGCATCCTCCCGACTTCGATGGCTTTCGGTGGGTCATAGGAGCCATTGGCATCAGCGTGGATAGCGATCTCATCACCCAGCGCTTTGCGGGCCAGAGGAATTAGTCCCCTGGTCCTTCCGGGCATGGCATCCGCGTTCCTGCTCATACGTCCGCCGAGCCTGAACTTGACTGCTCTGGCACCTGTTTCCTCAATCAATTCCATGAGATAATCCACCTCTTGTTGTGGTGTCGTGTCACGTCGCCCGCTCGCCACGTAGAATGGAACTTCCCGTCGGACAACGCCACCAAAAAGTTGTCCGATAGATTTGCCTGTTATCCTACCCATCATGTCCAAGAGGGCGAACTCCACCCAGGCCAGAGGACACCACAGTGCCAGACCCTGGAGCTTGTAATTGCTGCGATACCTGTACAATGCAAACAGATGCGACTCGAGGTCACGGGCGTCTTTTCCAACGAAGTAAGGAACAACCAATTTGTTCAGTATCGGATACAGATATTCCGCCCTAGTATTGGTCAGGGCGATGCCTTCTGCACCGTCTTTGGACCTGACGTGCACAAAGTACTCTCGCCCCTTTCGCAGCAATTCAATAGACCGGATCTGCAGCGGTGAGTCAACACCATCCAACTGCAGAACAGGTGTGCCGGCAGCCTTCTCCAGTTCTTCTAAGGTAACCCGGGACTGGTGCGAAACAGCTCGATGTTTGTTAGGAGCTGGTTGGCAGCCCTGCAGGATTGACAATGCACTTGCGCCAACTGTCAATTCCAGAAAGTCGCGACGGTTCAAATGCATATTGGCACTCCTTATTGTAAATTTGTTGATGCTATACCCACTCCGGTTCACCAACCTTCGGCAATGATTTCAATTCCACAAAGCAGGGGACCGGCTTGCCCCGCAGTCCCGTTAGGGATGGCCAAGTCCATTACAGGAGCAAGAGTGACCCTTAAATCATCTTTTACGTTAATTCCTTTGAATTCCTTTACCACGGGTCGATTTGCTCCGCCGGCTTCTTTTATAATATCGAATGCTTCCAAGACCTGTCTGTCCTGAAGTGAGACATTGAAGAGACGCCGGCCAATCCCATATTCCTCAATCTCAGCAAAATACAAACGTACAGTATAAGGTCGAGGCTTCTCAAAAACACCCTGGATTTGTTCTTCCGGCCAGGTAGGAATTTTACCGATGTGCTTATCGAAGGCGTCAACTTTTGAGGCATTCCTGCCTGGTTGAAGGAACATGCGGATGGAGACTTCCCTGAGCCCTGTTACACCCGAGGCGACTATCCAGTTGTAGTCGCCTTTCACTCGCGAACTGTGATGGCGGAACCACTGAGGGTCTTCATATTTGGCTCGAACGGGAATATCCGGCGATGGCCCCCCAATACTTGGAAACTCCAGCCACAACGTACCGTTTTCAGCATAGCGGTTGCCTGGAGCGCCGAAGTTAATCCCCACATGTTTAACTGGAGTCACCGCACTCGGAAAGGCGTAGTAGTCAAAAGCCCAATGCACCACCTCAGGCATGTGGACTAAGGCAAGTGACGTCTGGTTCTGATAGCTGCATATGCACGTCCGCGTATAGTCGGGGGCATTAAGCACGCCATTGGCGATTATCAAATTCGACGTGCAGCCGGACTTGAATCCGCCGATGCTGGCCGTACCTTGACCCCTGGTCAAGTCCACAAATGCTGCCGAGGCCGACCGAAAAGTCAGCAGGTTTTCGCTGGCTATTGCCGTGTTGCACCCATAGAAGCGGACCCACTTCCAGGGAACCATATCGCCGGTCATCGGGTGTTCGCGCATGATGGTCTTGCCGCTAAGCAGGTCAAGAACACTTGCCTCAGCGGCAGCAGAACCAGTGCCACCTTTGTTCTGTGTTATCACCCGGTCGCGATAGAGTATTGGGGGCCCCTTATAACTATCGTCGCTCTTCCAGAGCACCTCGCCGTTCGAGCCCCTGTAAGCAATCATGCCTTTGTCCACCTCATCTCTTGCCCTATCCCTGGATTGGCTGCCTGCCTGGAGCAAAATATCATGCTCTACCGAATAACTGAGCCAAGTGCCGAAAATGTTCTCGTCTGTCTTCCACAGTGGCTCTCCCGTCCGAGCATCTAATGCATATAGTGTGTGTTCTTTCTCGAAGTCGAGTCCTCGACGTTTTAAGTAGGCCAGCTTGGCTGTGCTCATACCGTCAATGTAGAATACTTTGTTGGCTGCCATTGCAATAGCATTATGGCGGAAAGAGTATTCTGCGTTGCGTTTCCAGAGAATTTTGCCGCTATGCCGATTCATTGCTATGAGCATCTTGCTGCCGGAAGCATAATCTGCATTGATCATTATCCCGGAGATATTGTTCAGAACGGGGAATTCTGTGTTCCTGTTTATTCCAGGTTTTCCATTTCGGAGGACGACCAGATAAGGATTGATGGTAAAACAACTGCTGTCATCATCCTCGTTATGCCCTTCAATAGCCAGAACATTTGTTCCCTTGTGCAAAAGATTACTGTGATTGTCTATGTTGAAATACTCCCAGCCTTTGCGTTCATGCTCTTCTATATCCGAAGCATCATCTCCGCTGCCATCGAAGACGCCCACGCGGAGAACCTCCTTACCGTTGAGGTAGGCAATAAAGGCATCATCATACTTGACCACCAATCCCAATTCGTGGATATCCTCCGGCTCAGGTATGCTGAATGACTTGCGTATATACACGACAGTATAATTGTCTTTCATGTCCTTCAGCACCGTCTTGTTGTCTGTATAATTGTAGCCGAAACCCGCCGCTGAAGTCCTCCACGTTTCGGTGTTGAAATCCGGCTGTGTCCATGCACCATTCGGATGAGTACCGGCTAAGTATTGCCAATCGGCTCCATTTTTAATGATCGGTTGCATGTTCTCGGGGAGCTTTGTGCGCACCGCTTTGTCCGTTAACGGAATGTTAATTGGCGAAGCAGTTGCGAGCAGCAGATCTTCCCAGACCGCAATTGTGCCCCATCGAGGCCTGTCTTCGTGCGGCATCGAGAATTCCTTCGTAGTCCAGCCCGTAGCTGGGTTGAGCACGTGGATATTGTCCCCATACACAACGTACACAGCGTCCGAAACAGAGACGTAGTTACTTCCAATCTCGTTAGCACCGGGTTGATGACTGGTGTTGTCGTAGTACTTGCCCAGGTCCTGGAATAGTCTTTCCCACAGCAGCCGGCCTGTATAGACGTCAACCGCCCGGAGGATGTTCCGCCCTTCGATGAAAAGTCGTCCGCCAACAACCTGTGGAGATGGGCCGTGTCCATGACGCGGCAATATCTTGTCATTAGGTGGACCGCCGAACCACAAAAGTCCGAGTGGAGCTTTTACCCTCTTATCTCTGGACATCACAGTATTGGCGGAATCGCCGTACTGATGGGTCCAATCGGCTGAATCAGTTAGTGGGCCGGCTCGGGTCAACATAATAAAATTACCCGAACTTGTTATCTTAGAGCCAGGCAGTTTCGACTCGCTCATCCGCCTCATAATTTCAATATGCTTACTTTGTGGGACCGAAAAGCAGGCTGTTCCCCCGTAAGGGCGCAGAGAATGGAAAACACGCTCAACGAATATGCTGCCTTTCTGGAAGCCGGTTGTTTCCAGGTCTTCTGATATGACCAGATTAGCCATATAGGGGGGTAGTCGCAGCGTCGTGATGTCCCCAATATGAACAGCAACTCTTTTCCCATATTGTCCTGCCTCGTCGAGTCTCCGGCGTATTGCTTCAACCTTCCCGGAGTCCGAATCGAGCGCAACAATATGTAGTTCCGATTGATTCACTAACTGATAGAGAAGTTCGCCGTTGCCAAGGCCAAGCAGCAGACAGTATCCTTCTCTTTCGTCTGTCATTTCTAATATTTGCCTGACCTTGTCCTTCCATCGACGGGAGCCAGCCGGCAGTTGTTCGATTTCCAGTGAATAATGTTTTGGCTCGGTTTTCTTGTCTGCGAAACAATAGAGACTGCCCTGGAGAGTAATCACAAACAGCTTGCCATCCGCGGCCAGCATGTTCCAAACTTCGCCCTCTACTTTCGCCTGCCATGAGACCTTCCCGACTTTATCGGGATTGTTCACCTGTGCCTGCGCCACCTGTGCCCGCACCTGTGCTGCCCGCACAGAAAACGCGGGTACAGGTGTCGAGGTAAACACAGGTGCAGGCAGAGGAATATCAATGGCCATAATACCTTCCTCACCGCTTCCATACAAACGTGAGCCGGCTTTCAAATGGATTCTGCTAAGCTTAGATGAGACCCTTGTCTGCCACAATGCCTTTGCCTTGTTGGCCCCCGGCTCAAGCTTGTAAGCCATAATTGTATTATATCTTTTCCCGATGATAACTTCGTCTGCTATTACAGAGGCTGGCGCACGGGGAATTACAATACCATCGGAGAGCCTGTATATGGCCCCACGGTTGAAGAAATGGTCGCACGAGGACATAACCTCGCACGCACCGGTTTTGTCATACCTGTTCAAATGATAGTATAGAAACTGTCCTGTCTTCCGGTCGTAAGCAGCAGGTACGGAACGACCGCCGGATACCAGCAGCTTGTCTTCAGTAGCCACCAAATAACCCTGCGGCGCCACACCGGCAAAGGCCGGACTGCTGTGTGGCTGCAGGATGTAAGTCGCGCCGCTGCCGCTATTAGTCCAGATAGTGTCTCCAGTCTCGGCATCGATTGCGTAGATAAAGGTACCCATAAAAGGCCAAATGCTGGCCGCGAAGTATATCTTCCCCTCGTACAGAACGGGGCCACCTCGCATGGGCCACATGTTGATAAGTCGGTCGTTGCCGATAACCTTATTCCGGGCAGGACCCCCGAGAAACTTGCGAATAAGAGATCCATTTTTGGCATTCAGGCAATAGAGATGTCCGTCATCAGAGGCAAAGTAGAGCTTGTCTTTATACACCACTGGTGCAAAGCGCACTGGGCCATCGGTGTAGAAACGCCATTTCTCTATCCCTGTCTCCGTGTCATAGGCGGTTACACGGTCGCAGACCATTGAGCCAACGAAAATGGTCTTTCCGGCAACAACCGGTTCGTACGAAGCGTCAAACTGTAGCCTATCCTGACTTCTTGGCCAGGCGGGTTTCGGAGGGGCCAGCTCACGAACCCACTGCAAGTGCATCTGTGCCGGCAGTTCCTCGGGTGATGCCGCGCAGCGTCCCGCATCATATCGCCACATTGGCCAGTCGTGTCCTTGCACGATAGTTGGGAGAAAGAATGCCGGAAGAAGCCAACAGCCAATGAGAATCAGCAAACAAAAATTCCGGTTTCTGTGTCTATCAAAATTTGCACTAAGTGTGAGTTTGTGAGTATTGTTCAACATATAATTTGTCCTTCACCATTCAGGAGACATTTAGGGTTCAACAAGCGACCTCCTTATTTTCGCAGTTTACCGAAACCACTCGGGAGAACAACCCGACTAAAGCAACCGATTTTATTAGATTACCAAATCCATCCCAAACTTGCAACTGATTTTTGGACCGCAGTTGTTTTTATGTAACTTCGTACAGACAATTCAGTTAACAAAGCGTCACAGATTCTGGTTGCGTATAGATTGTATCTTCTGTAAAAAAACAATTTTTCTTGTAAATCTGACTTCTGCAGTATATATTTCCAGTAGCGGTTGCACCCTGACTTTTGGAGCCAAGAGCGAAGGTTCTCTGGCGTGCTCGCCATTTGCAGGACACCGACGGGGACGGAGTCTAAATCCGCTGCGCGGGGCCGCATTGGAACTGCTTTGAAGCGGTCAGTTCCCAGCGATCAGCTTTCAGATATTTGAAATTGTCTTAATATTGCATGAACTCAATGTTGCTGACCGCCTCTTCGCCTGGTTACTGTAGTTCTTAAGCAAATCTGACGGTACACTACGCATTTGAATGTTATCGATAATTACTGATAATACTCATATTCCGGTGTTATCGAGATAGTAATCATTCTATTTTTCCACATTTTTGTTCTCAATGGCCAATTTCAAGAATATCTTATC
>CAYQKF010000183.1:0-7463 GCA_964417935.1 uncultured Pirellulales bacterium | reverse complement strand
GGGGAAATTTTTTAAAAATCGTGGTTTCACCGCCTAACTGCGAAAGTTGGGCTAGGACCGAGATAAACATCATGCGTATTAGCGAACTCTCCTGGCTTCCAGCTAAGGGTCGCATCCCGCGGCACATCTGTCGCCTCATCAGCAGGGTTCGGGTTAGAAGCCAGACCAAGTGGTAATAAGGTCACACCTTGCATGATCTGCGGAATCTCGGCTTCCGTCAGAGCACGGTTGTAGAGCTGAAAATCATCAATCAAGCCCGCGTAGAAGAGCTTAGCGGAGAACGCATGACGGCCGATAGTGAACTACTCGACCTTGGTTCCTTCCATTGTGCGGGTCTTACCGCTACCGCTGTGCCAAAGAACACCATTAAGATATATCTTCATCTCGCCGGTATCGGCATTCTTGGTGAATGTCCAATGCTGCCAACTGCCTTTATATTCCTCGGGACTTGCTTTTTTGTTAATCCTGTCAATATCGCTAACGCCCGTTGCCGTAGCGGCACCGCCTGTATCGAAGTACACATTCTCATTCGGGTAGGTAAGAATGACATGCACTACCCTTCCCCAATCAGTGCCGTGAATGGCCGAAAAACCGCAGCCCTTCTGAGGCTGCTTTTCTGGGTCGCCATATGTCCAGAGCGCGATAGTTACTTGTTTGTCGATAGACGACCACGCCTCGGGCGGGACAGTAACATAGTCATCCACACCATCTAAGCTTAGCGCCCCGCCAAGTTGCCCGGTAACCCACGCAGCACCAGTGATAGTGCCATCATTGCCATAACCGGAGGTGATCAAAGGCAGTGGCGCCAGAACCCTCATCAAACGTCCAATAGCCGACAAGATTAGGGTCAGCAGCGTCGGCTGCTCTTGTCAGAACCAACCCCAGCACAAAAACAAAACAGACCAGGTAAATCAATTTTTTACACATGATAATTCTCCTTCCTTACAAAAAAGGTTAACATAAACATGCCTTGGCTACACACCAAAGCACCCGCTGTTCTCAACAAACATACCGACCTCTCCGGCTGCATATGCCTGTCTCAAACAACCATGAACAAAACAAGCAACAAAGAATCTTCACCAAACCCTGTGCTTGCACAAAAACGACTTCGCCTCACTACCTCGGTTGGGTACAACTTGCCGCTTGTGTAATCTTCATCCGAGCAGGTTTTTTCCGGTAGCCCTAAAGTATAGCAGCCACTTCAAGACGACCCTCCACATGCCTCACTCACCTTCGTGTCTTACGGCGCGAATAACGCTTCTCCGTCACCACTGGCAGCGGCTTGTCAGCCAATACCTCCTTTAAGCGTTTCTTAGCCGCCAGCACTTCTGGGGCCGTCGAGTAAGTTACCTCCTTGTAACCCGTCCCGTCCCGGCTGTCGCCACAATCGAAGAAACGCCCAGGATGGTCCGGGCTATTGTCTTCCAGCAGCCATCGCTTCGTCCGCAGGATCTGCCGGTCGCCGAGATAACTGTAAATCCACTCCCGTGTCGGGCCCTTCCGACCCCGAAGCAAGTGCATAAAGCTCTTCCCGTCGATCGGTTTTCCTTTTGGCAGCTTGGCCCCGGTAAAATCTGCGAGTGTCGGCAAAATGTCTGACAAATCCACCAGTTCATCGCTCGCCCCCAACGGCTTCACGATCCTTGGGCAATTGACAATCATCGGCACTCGCGCTCCAAGTTCGGTCGGCTGGCCCTTCCCCTGACCGCCCGTGCCGTTGTCCCCTGTAAAGAATACCACCGTGTTCTCCCGCAAGCCAGTAGCTTCCAGCACCTGCACGATCCGTCCGATCAGTTTGTCTAAGTACTCGACGTTGGCCTTGAAATTTTTACGCAAATTCTTGAACTTCCCATCCTCCGACTCCACCGTGTCCGGCGTCACGTAAAACGGGCCATGGGTCAGACACATAGGATAGTAGACGAAAAATGGTTGGTCTTTGTGCCGTTTGATGAAATCAATGACGAAGTTGGCGAAAATATCCGGACCGTAATCATCAGGTCCCGTCGGCAAATACTTCGCGTTCTTCACAATCGATGGATGCCAGTACCGCGAGGTCGTGCCGCCTTGCTTGCCTTCCCAACCACCGGTGTGCTTCACTCCCGGCGGAAGATTGTGCTTGTACGCCCACATGCAGTACTCGTCGAATCCGCACTCGCGTATCAGCGTCGGAACCTCGCCCGTAAGCTGCCACTTGCCTGAATGGGCTGTCGCATAGCCAAGCGGCTTAAGCACCTGAGCAAACGTCACATGACGTGCAATATCGTCCTCCGGCGAGCCAGCTAGCGGTCCCCCTCGCCGGCCCGGAAATTGAAAAATCCCATTGTGATGGCCATACTGACCAGTCATGATCTCGAACCGTGTCGGATGGCAAATCGGCGTCGCATAACACGTCTTGAATTGCACGCCTGTCTTAGCCAAGCGGTCCAAATTCGGCGTGCAGTGTTCCTTGTTGCCATAGCAGCCAAGTTCTTTTGCTCCCAAGTCATCAGCCATGATCACAATGAAGTTCAGTGGTCGCTTGTCCGAAGCGGCCAATAGTTTTGACCGGTTCAACAGCATACCAGCTGCTGCCAATCCCGTCGTCTTTAAGAATTGCCTTCGTTGCATAATATTGTCCTTTTGTAACCGTTCACGGGTATTTCGAACATATTGGGTAACACACCCAACATCAAATACCCAATCTTTAATAATCTTTGAAACTCCTCATCCATTCCGGCCAATCATTCGGCACAACCCCACCAGCCGTCCGCCAGAACAACAAAGTCCGCAAAGTCAACCACATCTTCTTCACGCATGTCAAAACGGCTTGTCAAACGGCTTAGTCCGGCCTGCAAGCCACGCAACCTCACCATCCGAGAGAGCATAGTCGTAGATGCGCACATCGTCAATCAGACCTTCGAAATAGTAAGCACTGCTACTCCAAGGTGATTTTCCAATTCTAACCCTGCCGTCAATAGCTGTATCAATCGCCTTGGACAGTTCGGCACTGATAGCTTCCTGCACACCGTCCACGTAAAGCCTGATATCGGTAACATCCGGCGTCTCGTCAGTTTCAAAGACCGCTACCACGTGATGCCACCTATCGTCGCGCAAGTCACTGCCACCCACAATATAGCCGCCGTTGACCTCCGCACGTATAGCACCATTCACATGAGTCCGGAATACCCATTTTTGGCTGGCAACGTTCTGGCCCCAGGACAAAATCTCTTCATTGCCCTTGGTCGTCTTAATCCATGCACAGCAGGTTCGAGATTGAATGCCGGTAACGCCATTGTAGTCGGGTATCTCCACATAGTCATGGCGACCATCAAGGCTAATGGCCTGGCCGACCTTGCCCGCTACAAAAGTGGGACTGCCCATCGCAATGCCGGTGTGGTTGTTGCCGGAACTGTCGTTGTAAGTGCCTTCAAATTCATAGTATGCCATCAGACCAGCGGTGTTGGGCTCGGTTGGCGTGATCAACTCACGTTCAAAAGTATACAGCCGGATATCGTCAAAGTAAACCACTCCCTTACCACCAGCTGCTCCGCTGCGCTCAAGGCCAATACTTAACTCAGTAACATTGCCAAGGTTCACGCTAGTGAAATCTGCCAGGTCAATATTCCACGGCTGCCACACTGTTCGCGTTATGTTATCGGCATCACTATCGTATGCCACCTTGGAGCCGTTGAGCTTCACATACATCTGCTGCACAGCATTATTTGGATCGCCAAAGAACCGTAGCGTCAAGGCCTTAATGCCATGCTTGGTCCAATCCTGGCCTACCTGTAGATCAGCGACATTCGCTGTGGCCTCTGAATAGCTGGCAGTGCTGTTGTCATAGTTAAGCGGCATCGACTGCTTGCCGCCGTAAACAATACTTTGCTCAACAAAAGGAGCATCAGCATAACCAACGACAGAACCGTTTGTTGCCGGGTTGTCGTATCCGTCTATCCAGGTTAGAAATATCCTATTGCTGCCGGGCTCTTCGGGGTTAAGGTCGTTGTAGGCCTCGAAATCCTCCACGATAAGGTAATCTTGAGTGGCAAAGTTCCAAATGTCACCTTCCAGCGTTATGGGGGTCTCGGCTATATTAACCTCATTAACCTTCCAGTAATAAGTCTCGCCTAAATCGAGCGATAAGGGACCATCCTGGGCCTCGGTAACAATACTGACAGGCACATTACTATCTATCACTGACTGCTCATCGGTGCTGATATAGACATCGTGCTCGGCTGCCTCTCTGCCCGCTTTCCAGCTAAGGGTCACATTATCCACGTCCATATCTGTTGCTCCCGACTCTGGATTAGGCTCTGTTGCGCGCAGAGGTATATACAAGAAACGCACTTCGCTCAAACCATATTGGTTCACGATACCACCCCAGTTACTGTTAGTAGTGATCTTGACATACTTAGCTGCCACACCACCAAGATCAACAGTGGTATTGTATGCATAATTAGGCACACCGGGACCCCAGGCAAACTCATGAGTAGTACCCAATGTGGTCCAGTCGGCGCCATCGGTCGAGTACTCAATGGCAGCATCCTTGACCCCGAAACCGATAGCAGGCTCAAGGAGGCTATTATGGTTCCATACCCACATCTGATGCAGTTTATAAACTTTGTCGAACTCATACTGGATCCAGGCCGCGTTAGTATCAAGGGCACTACTGAGCCACATATCTCTAACTTCTGCCGAGTGCAGGTCATCGGCATCCAGCCCGGAGCCGTTGATGGTATTTTCAGGCCCCTCATCTGCGCTGTTTGAACTGGAAGCTGTGGCAGTTATGTTCTCGCCGGCAATCGGATAACCAACCGGCTCGGTCGTAAAGCTCCAGACTTCACCTTTGAATTCTATATGGCTGGTGGGCGGAGCATTGACTTCATCTACCCGCCAGTAGTAAGTCGTGCCAAAATCAAGCCGTTGTGGCAGAGTATAGCTGGCAGCAGTCTGGGCAACGCCGCCAGTGGCATCATTGACATCGTCGAAGCTCTCACCAAGATAGACTTTGTGCCCGTTTGTTGGGGCTGCAAATTCTCCCGGCTCCCAGCTAAGGACCACCTGCCGCACCACATCCGTTGCCCCATCGGTCGGAGTCGGGTCGGCGGCCTTCGCCAATGAAATACCTCCAAACTCACAAATCTCGTCAATGGACAGGACGTTGTCATGTATCTGCACATCGTCGATAAGGCCGCCAAAATAATCGCCCGTGGCGGTACCGCCGAAAGCATCCTCGTTGTTACGAGCCCCTATGCCGGCAGCAGGGTTGTGGATAGCGACCTGAGTGTAGGTCGCTGTAGCGGAATCAGCTTCTGCCCCGTTCATATAAAGCGTGAGCAAGCCATTGTCAAACGTGACTGCTACATGTGTCCAGTCAGTGCTGCTTAAACTGGTCGAAGCCGTTACTTGCCCAGGGCAGACCGCAGTCTCGAGATTGCCGTTGTTGATCCGAATAGCCAGACCGTTGCTGTACCCGCCCTGTTCATAGATGACTTGTGTCCCGTTGGCAGTGTCTGCCTTGAACCAAATCAATACCGTCTCCGTACTGAACGCAGCGCTCAGCGGTCCGACTCCAGTCGGAGGATGGGCCTGATAGGCTCGATCGCCGATTCCATCGAGGCTCAGCGAATGGCTGCCCTCTTTGGCGTCAGTTGAGTACGCAGCGCCGCCACCCAAAGTCCAGTTCAAGCTCCCAACCGAGTCTGTTGCATCGTTGTTGAACTTCCAGTGTGCAACCAGATCCGCCGAGGCGCTACTGACCAGCCCCAGCACCAAAACAAAACAGACCAGGTAAATCAATTTTTTACACATGATAATTCTCCTCCAAAAAAAGTTAAGAACAATTATGCCTTGGCCACACGCACCAAAGCACTCGTTCGTTGTTTCCGACAAAACAGCCAAAAATCGCACCTTCCCTAAATCAGGTGGATGCCCAGGACAAATCCATTCTAAGACCTTACCGCCAATTTTGCCATACACACCTCCTTTCTTTCATAAGCTCACCACGAGTTGTTAATGAAGACGGAACTTTTCAAAAGTTCAACTAATATTAAGAATCTCTATTCCGCAACACACAACTGCAGTAATTTACTCGTTCTCTGTTGATCCCTGTGTTTCCGGGTATTTTGACAGTATCGGGCAATACACCCAACATCAAATACCCAATCTTTAATATTCTTTGAAACTCCTCATCCACTCCGGCCAATCACTTGGCCAGCACCCACCTGCTGTCGTCCAGAAGCCGTTTACATTGTAACTTTTATTCCACTTTAACGTCCATAATTCCTTAAGTCCTATCTTCCTGACAGAGAAATCCAAAAAAACGCCATTTATAAACCCATTGTGTCGGTCTGTACAGAACCATGTCATCTCCCGACCACCCCATGACTGACCGTCATATTCCGGAGGTTCATCTGTCTGACTTGGACCGCTTCCCGGCCACCGGGAATCCAAAAACAGCGGTATATAACATGCACCTTTAACATATGGACGCCTCCAGTGGTCTTTAGCCGGACGCCCTTGTATGGCCGTTATCCCAGGCAGTGGGTTATAAACCCAGGCATTCGCCCCATAGCTGCCACGCGTGTCATGTTCATAAAACTTAAACCTCCAGGCTGTAGGCGGATACGGCTGTCCCTTGGACTGGACTTCCCCGTACGCAACCTTCGTGGCTATCGGGCAGAAACGTATCTTTCCCTTAGTATCCCCGTACGGCTCCAACGCACCTATCCATTGCGAACGGCATCCCTCATATAGATTGTGCGCATACATATGCATGCCGCTACTGAAATAGCCCTCGTGATCGTCCGCATACATCAACCAGATAGCGCCCCATTGTTTCAGGTTCGACTGACAAACCACCACCTTGGCCTGTTTCTTCACCCGATTTAGTGCGGGCATGAGTATCGCCATCAATAACGCAATGATGGCGATTACCACCAAAAGTTCTATCAACGTAAATCCTCTTGACTTTTCCATAATAATTACCTCCCAGTTCTATCGAAATACCACTGTTTACTTACAAGATGCGTAAAATGGACCAGCTGTCCCTTCCTTACAATTTTACCCTGTTTTAGCCCTGTTCTACCTACTCCATAAGCTACTATACCTTCAATCTACTAATGTTCTTGCAATTTCTAACCTGCAAATCAGGTAGTAATAAACTCGATTCTTTTTTCATTCATTTCAGCCTTTCATCCTTACCATTATCCCACCCAAGGCGAGCAGTAGGACCATTGTGGGTCAACCTCAATGCTGACTAAAACAAACGGGGCCTATACCAAATCGATCAGTATAGACCCCGAACTGGTGCAATACCAGCAGCCCTCCTGGGCCATATCAGCGCTGATCATTCAACTACTCTGGCCATAGCTGCTCATCAAGCCAAGAATCCGTTAGGGCGCCATGGCACAGACCGTCTTGATACATCTCAAAACGGCTTGTCAAACGGCTTAGTCCGGCCTGCAAGCCACGCAACCTCACCA
>CAYQKF010000182.1:0-7844 GCA_964417935.1 uncultured Pirellulales bacterium | reverse complement strand
AGAGCAACGGACTGAAAATCCGTGTGTCGGCGGTTCAAATCCGCCCCTGCCCATTTTCGTATGTCATTATTTGTCAGGCACTTATGTTTGGCAACTTTCTTTGCTGGACCCCCAAAAAGGCCGATTGGTGTCAATTTACTGTCAATCGCCCTCAGTTTTTGCCAGTGATGTCCAATTCAGATCAGCTTCATCTTCAAGAACAAACTTTGATACGTTACTGGAAACAATGGGAATTATCTGTTAAAATGGTTAGTTGTCAATGACCCTACAATTGGATATTGAAGATATGGTAGAAAAAACAGAACAACCAGCAAACGAATTGAATTCGGAACAGAGGAATCAGTTAAAGGTAACTCTTCTGACCGGCTCAGAGGGCCGTCTTTTACTAATCGGTGTCGCTCTGGCATTTATATACACTTTCTGGCTTGGTGTTAAGTTGCTACTTTCTCCGGAGGAATCCCAGGTTCTCATTGGAATGACCGCTACCGAAATCATGTTCGGGCGAGCCGCCAGCATGGCCTTCGGATACTCCCTGGGCCTTGGACACAGCATGGTCATTCCAATCTGTATAATAATCGAAACAATTCTGGTCCTTATTTTCTATCCCTTGTTTGTGTTCAGCTGGCGGCATTTATTGGTGATCAACCGGCTCAAAAACATATTCGAGCGTATCCATAAGACCGCCGAGGCCCACAAGGGCAAGGTCCAAAAGTATGGTATAATCGGGCTGTTTGTTTTCGTCTGGTTTCCTTTCTGGATGACCGGCCCGGTAGTTGGCTGTGTGATTGGGTTTCTGCTGGGCCTGCGAGTCTGGCTTAATATGACCGTTGTGCTGGCAGGAACTTATGTGGCTATTTTGGGCTGGGCCTTTTTTCTGCGCCAGTTCCATGACCGGGTGGCATCCTACAGTTCATACGCCACCATGGTCCTTATAGCCCTATTGATAATTATTATTATCGTGGGACATCGCCTGCACCGAACCCTCCAGGAAAACAAAAACAAGACTTAACTCGGCATTAAATTTGCTGCCTGCAATCATGAAGCAGAAAAAGGCTTGAATGTTCAAGGCGGCGCTGATATTTTATTGGAAATTACGCCCAGAGGTGGTGTTTTGGGATAGCTGATAATGTATAAGGGTGATCCCGAATCGAACGTGAGGCTCGGTTTGGAATTCTTGTGAGTTAGGAAGGTAAATCTGCACACTTTTAAAAGGAGAAAAACATGACAAGAACGAGCAGACAATCTATTAGGATGGCGGTAAAGAGTGGTATGCTGATATCGGCAGCAATTATCATAATGCTGAATAGCACAGCTCTCACAGCACAGGCGGCCCCGGAAGCCAAAAGTATGACGTACAAAACCATTGGTGATAGAGAACTGCAGATACATATCAATTATCCGCCCGGCTGGAAGGCGAGCGACACTCGCCCGGCTATTGTTTTCTTTTTCGGAGGTGGCTGGAATAGCGGGACTGTGGGTCAATTCCAGGTACAGGCGGAATACTTCGCCGCTCGTGGATTGTTAGCTGCCCGGGCCGACTATCGTGTTAAGAGTCGTGATGGAGTAACGCCTGACAAGTGTGTCGAGGATGCCCGCAGCGCCGTGCGCTGGATGCGGGCCAACTACAAAAGGCTGGGCATCGATCCCAAGAAATTGATTGCTTCGGGCGGATCGGCCGGTGGTCACTTAGCGGCCTGCATGATGATTAAAAATAGTGTCGAGGCCGGCAACGACGATTTGTCGGTTTCGACGATTCCGCAGGCAATGGTGTTGTTCAATCCGGTCCTCAACTTCGATAATGAAAGAATGATCGAACGAATTAACGGCGATAAACTGCTGGCCCGCAAGATTTCTCCGACGCTGCATCTGGACAAGAAAACTCCGCCGGCATTGATTCTGTTTGGCACCGAAGACCGACTAAAAATCTTTGGTGACGAATACTGGAAAAAGGCCGAGACCCTGGGCGTGCGGGCGGAGAAATACATCGCGGAAGGCCAGGGGCACGGCTTTTTTAATCGCTCGCCGTGGCGTGAACGAACGCTAATCGCAGCGGACAAGTTTCTTGCGTCACTCGGCTTCTTAAAGGGCGAGCCGACCGTCAAGGTTCTTGAGCAAGGCCCCGGCGAGCAGCGCCGCGGGGATAGCCTCAGCCGTGGCAATATCATGGGGCGCTGGCTTGCCATGGACAAGAACGGCGATAAGAAAATCAGCCGAGACGAAGCTCAAGGCCCTATCAAGAGCAACTTTGACCGAATTGACTCCAACAGCGATGGGCTGATCGACCGTAAAGAGTTCGAGCAAGTCGCCACGCGTCTGCGGCGCGGCGGACATCCCGACACAAGCGGGTGGGATAGTCTTTTTGAAGCGGACCTCTCGAATGCGGCCAAGCCCAAGGGCGTCTGGACATTCACAGACGGGGTGCTCACGGCAAGCAAGGACGAGGCAATCTGGACCACCAGGGATTACGACAATTTCATCCTGGATTTGGAATTCAAGACCGCACCCGGCACGAACAGCGGCGTGGTTGTCTATTGCAGCGACACGAAGAACTGGATTCCTAATTCGGTCGAGATTCAGATTGCCGACGACTATGCGGAGAAGTGGGCCAAATCGCCCAAGACCTGGCATTGCGGCGCTATCTTCGGTCATCTGGCTCCGACCAAAAGTACGGTCAAAAAGCCGGGCGAGTGGAACCGGTTCACCATAAGGTGTGTGGACAAGCAGATGGACGTGATGCTCAATGGTGAACGCGTTACTTCGATGGATATGAAGTTGTGGACTTCGGCCAAGACCAATCCCGATGGGTCAGAGATTCCGCCGTGGTTGAACAAGCCGCTCAGCAAACATCCTACGAAGGGGAAAATCGGCCTGCAGGGCAAACACGCCGGTGCCCCAATCTGGTTCCGCAACATCAATATCAAGGAGCTAAAGTAAAGCCGGGTGGCCTTTTAAAAAGCCATTTGCGTTGTAAGCATTTTTTGCTCGAATTCAAAGACCAGATCGAACTGAGAGCCCGCTGCGACTCGATGCGACCTGTCGCATCGCGGCGAGCGCCATTTTTACCACCACCGCAAGTTCAGACATCAATTTGGCAAGTATTATAGGGCAAATAAGACCCGATTTTGCGATAGTTACGTATTTTTTGGACTGAAATATTTCGAAATAGCTTTTGGGCCGTCGATTTACGGTATTTTCACCAAAAAAAAGGTTGCATATTTCCAGCGTTCAGGATACAATAATTGATATTAGAGTCGGTTTTTTAGTGTGCCAAAAAACCATGGTAAAACCACATTGTCAGCTTGTAGGAGATAGGTAATTATGGCTGGGATGTTTTATTCATTACAGGAAGCCGCCGAGAAGCTCAATAAGACAGAGGAGGAATTAAAACAGATTGTCAAGGAAGGCAAGTTGCGTGAGTTTCGCGATGGCCCGAATTTGCTCTTTAAGGTTGAGGAAGTCGAAGCGTTGATGTCCGACATAGGTGTTACACTATCCGAGCAGGCCCCTGAACCTGAAGCTCTGGAACCCGAAGCTGCCGCACCGGAGATTCTGGAACCTGAAGCTCTGGAACCCGAAGCTGCCGCACCGGAGACTCTGGAACCCGAAGCTGCCGCACCGGAGACTCTGGAACCCGAAGCTGCTACACCCGAGGCCCCGGAACCCGAAGCATTGGAACTTGAGGCTCCGGCAGAGGAACCGCTGGCACCATCGGAACAGGCGGCAGGCACAAGTGAGATTTTGTTGTCACCGGAAACCGGGGCGCCGATAGCGCCAAGTGAATTGACTGATGCAGACACCGCTCTAACTGGTGAAGGAATCAGCGTCCTCGGTGAAACCGACAGTGATTACCAGGTAACTGATGACACGCTGGCTGAGACCGCGGTCCCAAGCGGTACAACAGGTACAGGGCCTGAAGTGCCGTTGGAAGAGATCGAAGAAGATGTAAATCTGGATAGTTTCGGAAGCGGCTCAGGTTTGTTGGACCTTTCACTGCAGGCTGATGACACTTCATTGGGCGGTATTCTTGATGAGATTTACACATCCGAGGTCGAAGGCCAGGAACCGGCTCCAGCCGAAGTAGGAGCCGACTCCGCAGCAGTGGCTGCTGAGGCAGAACAAATGCTCGCCGAAGAGGAGCCTGTAGTTCCCCAACTCGCCCCAGAGATTCCAGCAGCATTAGCTCGACCGTATATCGAGGCGGCACCGGATATGCAAAGTAATACCTTAGGGATGCTGCTGTTTTTGCCTCTGGTGGTTATTCTTTACACCACAGTCGTGGCTGTGTCAGGTCAAAAAGGCGTGATGCCTTCGATTTTGCCCAGCAGCATACAGGGACTAATCTGGTATATTATGGGTGGGGCCTTTGTGGTAACTGGTTTGTTTATTATTGCGGCTTTTATGCTCGGCGGCGGAACTGTTAAAGCAGCTAAAAAGCCCAAACCTAAAAAAGCTCCAAAAGCCAAAAAAGTGAAAAAACCTAAAGAGCCAAAAAAACCCAAAAAAGCAAAGAAAGCAAAGAAAAGTTAATCCTAACAATCAGCACTTCCAAAAGCACAATTGCTTAACATTTGGCAGGATAGTTTCTTGTTAGCTTTTTCGCGCCGGCCAAAGCTATCTGCGCAATTCTTTCACATATGGTGGTGAGAAAGGCATAATGTAAAGATTTTTCTTGACAGGCAAGTGGATAATTTGATACAAAGAGAGTGGATTAGGCTTATGCCCGCGTAGAGCCTGCCCTGAGCGAAAAAAGCCTGCCCTGAATTAGCCGAAGCCCTGAGCGAAGCCGAAGGGTCGAATGGACGGGTATCTGTGGATTTTAGTCCTCGTGGCCGCCGGGCTGCGGCGGGCTCCGCCCCTGCGAGAGGGACCTGTGTGGTTTTTCCGATGCCTGTCGCGTCTTGGCTCCGCCACCCGCTGCGACTCGATGCGTTAAGTCGCATCGCGGCGAGAGCGAGCCACGAGGGGGAGGAGAACTTATTGTGCAGCATACAGAGTTGTATGTAGTGAAGACTTTGTACTATGTACTATGTGTTTATGTTTTTTACATTCCAATTAATATCCTATATTAAATTTTTGAAGGAGGACTATTATGTGTAGAAAACTAATTATTTTGATTTTCTTCGTTATGGTGCTGGGACTGGCTGCTGTCAGCGTAGCAGACATGGTCGCCTATTGGCCGCTGGATGAGGGTACTGGAGGGATTACGCCGGACGAGTCCGGCAACGGTCTCGACGGGACTTTAATTGGGGGACCCAGCTTTGCGGCTGGGATGTACGGCCCGGCAATCCAACTCGACGGCAGCAACACTCAGTATGTGAACTGCGGGACTGATCCTGCTTTCGACATCACCGAACAGATCACGGTAGCAGCCTGGATTAAGATGGACCACGTAACGGATCGCCAGCCGATAGTCAACAAGGAGGGCGATGGAGTTCGTGGGGTCGGATACAGAGTGGAGGAAGGTGGCATTGTTCATGTTCAGCTCTACAAAACAGGGGGGGGCGTAAAAACCGACCTTAACTCGACGGTCAGCTTGGAGGCGGATAGGTGGTACCACTTGGCGTTTACCTATGAGTTCGTTGGGGATGGCTCCTCGATTACGCGGTTATACATTGATGGCGAGGAGCACATCAGCACCGACGCCACAGTTGGTCCTTTGGCAACCAACACACAGATTCAAGAGATCGGTCGCTATGTGTGGAGTGGGAGTTACCAGAAATTCTTCAGCGGATTGGTCGACGATGTGGTGATCTTCAACCACACCTTGTCAGCGGATGAGATTCAGGGAATAATGAACGGTGTCGGGGGTGGATTCCCACTTGCCTCCAGCCCTGACCCACGCGACGGTGCGATCCATGAGGACACATGGGTGACCCTTTCGTGGAGGCCGGGCGATTCTGCGGTCTCGCACGATGTGTACTTCGGCGATAATTTCGACGATGTGAACAATGGCACCGGCGATACTTTCCAAGGCAACCAGGTTTCGACACTTCTTATTGTCGGTTTTTCCGGATTTGCCTTTCCGGACGGTCTTTTTCCAGGCACAACTTACTACTGGCGGATTGACGAGATCAATGACCAGGACCCCAATAGTCCGTGGAAAGGCGATGTCTGGAGCTTTTGGATTCCCCCCAAGAAGGCCTATGAACCCAACCCGGCTGATGGCTCCAAATTTGTTGACACGGATGCCGAACTAAGCTGGACCGCAGGCTTCGGTACTAAATTGCACTATGTATATTTCGGCGACAATTTTGACGATGTGAACAATGCTACTGTCGGTATCCCAAGTGCATTTAACGCCTATACTCCCGGCACCCTCGAGTTAGGGAAGACTTACTACTGGGGTATCGATGAGTTTGACGGCGTCGCTACGAATAAAGGCGATGTCTGGAGCTTCAGCACAATACCCATTGTAGCCATTACCAACCCCAATCTTATCGGCTGGTGGAAGTTTGATGAAGGTCCCGGTGGTACTGCCGTTGATTGGTCCGGCCATGATAATCATGGAAGCCTAACTGGCACTGCCTTGTCCTGGATGCCCGACGACGGGATGATTGGCGGGGCGCTGAGTTTTAATGGAACTGCAAGCGATACGGATTATGTTGAAATTTCAACCGCAGACATTTCTCTCACGGCGGGGACCGTCGCCATGTGGGCTAAAATCCGGCCAAATCCGCAGGCACCCGATACCAGATACTTCTTCGGCCATACCACAATACCTGCCTGGAACGATAGAATTCAGCTGTATATGGATAATTCTGATACCGTGCTCGATCTGGGACTTGGGGATTCACATGCCACACTAACAGACATCATGAACTTGGCTACCGAAACGTGGTATCACGTAGCTCTAACCTGGGACGGGGGCAATTATGTCGTCTATGTGAATGGCGAAGAGAAGGCAAATGGAAGCTACACCGACCTGGAGACTCTTAATACGATAGCAGACATCGGCAATGATGGAAATCCTGGTGACAGAACCGAAGCTTTTAATGGTCTTCTCGACAACGTTCGCATCTACAACTATGCACTGTCGCAGGCTGAGATTCCGCTGGCCATGCGAGGTGACCTGTTGGCTGCCTGGGCTCCAAACCCGGCTCCTGGCTCAACACCTTACATCAGAGAGGTGACGCCTCTTAGCTGGTCGCAGGGAGATAATGCATCTGGGCACGATGTTTACTTCGGCATTGATAGAGACGCCGTTGTCGATGCCGATGCATCCGATACGACCGGTATATATCAAGGCCGACAGGGTGTTACTATTTACACTCCACCCGAAGGCGTTGAATGGGGCGGCGGGCCTTACTACTGGCGTATCGATGAGTACAATACCGACGCGACAATCAGCAAAGGCAACGTATGGAGTTTCACGGTAGCCGACTTCATTGGGATAGACGACATTGAGGACTACAACGACTATCCGCCCGACGAGATATTCAGTACGTGGATAGACGGATGGGAAGTCCCGACGAATGGCTCTTTGGCAGGTCATGCTGATCCTCCTTTTGCCGAGACTACGATTGTTCACGGCGGCTCTCAATCGATGCCGGTTTACTACGAAAACAATTTCAAGTACTCTGAGATAACCATGACGTTGGTTTACCCACGTGACTGGACCGAAGAAGGTGTCGGAGTATTGTCGCTGTGGTTCTATGGCGATGCCTCTAACGCTGCTGAGCGGATGTATGTTGCTCTCAACGGCAGTGCGGTGGTCTATCATGATGAACCCAGTGCAGCGCTGATAGAGGAGTGGACGGAATGGACAATCAACCTGTCCGCCCCAGGCGGATTTGCAGCTCAGGGCGTGAACCTTGCCAATGTCAATACGATTTCTATTGGTTTCG
>CAYQKF010000181.1:0-7925 GCA_964417935.1 uncultured Pirellulales bacterium | reverse complement strand
GAGCTATACAAAAAATTCCGCTATTTTATTCTTGACTCTCTATAGCTGGTCTTTCTCAGAACCTCCGGCCACATATTTCCCATCCGGACTCCAGGTAATTCCATCAAATCCAGCATCATGGTGTAAAACTTTTACCTGATTACCTTCCAGGTCGTATATGGTAACCAGATATGACTCATCCCCTGCAGCTATATATTTACCATCAGGTGAAAAAGTAACAGCTTCAATTTCAGCATCCAGAACTTTTTCCCAGAGTAACTTACCGTCTGCAACTGTCCACAACATTAGGTAATAACCAAATTTTGAGGATGATAAAATCAATCTTCCATCAGGAGATATTTCAGCAGATTCAACAGACCTTAATGTGGGACTATAATCTGCCATACGGTGCCATAAGGCTTGCACCATTGGTTTATCTTCCCCGAATATGGTTATGGTTTGTGCTTTTAGAGGAAGTATTGATGATAAACTAATTACTAATAATAAAGAACTTATTTTTCTCAGATTTTTTTATATTGATAGTCTCCTAGGTTTTGCACATTAATATTTACCGAAGTATTGTAACTTAGTTATCCATTAAAAACTAGTTTGGCTGCCCAGTCCTGAATTGCAAACATGCCACCATCAGGAAAATCGGGGAATGTAAATGTCCCATTTGAATCTGTCTGAGCATGAGGTAAGGGCAATTTTCAGTTACTGATAGGAATTTTGATTTACTGATAGGCATTTTGATTTTTCAACCATAAGAATATTATGCCCCCCGGTTGCAGACAAATCAAGGGAGAAACTGATTTATCTAATTTCTTTTGTTTTGGTACTGGGGTCAATATCTGCGACCGCTCAGGAATCGCTTCTTCTGCGCTATTCATTCGATGAAGGCCAAGGTGATCTTGTCCTGGATGTAAGCGGCAATGAGAACAATGCGATCATGCACAACATGGACGACACATCCTCACAAGGCACACTCACCTTTGCCGTTGCGCAGGATTGGACAGCACACGGCGTCAAGACACTGGGGCTGTGGTTCCACGGCACTGCGGGCAACACCGGGCAGTTGTACGTGAAGATCAACGGCACCAGGATTCCATACGATGGTGATCCCGGCGACATAGCGCGAGCAGGGTGGCGACCATGGAATATTGACCTTGCATCGTTCGGCGTGAGCCTGCAGAGTGTCACGACACTTGCTATTGGGATTGACGGCAATGGTGCCAGTGGTATATTGTACTTAGACGACATTCGGCTGTATCGGTTGGCTCCTGAGCCCCCTGAGGAAATATGGTTGGAAGCAGAATTAGCCGACACCATTGGAGCGAGCTGGCGGATTTATGATGATCCGGCCTCATCGGGCGGACGGCACATCGGCTCAGAGGTCGGCGACGGTGACGACGGTGACACTGCGCCCGTAGCTGAATGGTTAGCCGTTTACAATTTTGATGCTGCCGGTGGAGTTTACAAAATCCTGCTTCGAGCCCAGGAGTTCGGCAGCGATTCATTCTGGGTCAGGATCCCGGATGCTACCAGTCAGACTCACGAAGACCCTGGCCAGCCCGGCACCGGCTGGGTGAGGTTTAATGAGATGGATGCACCGGACGGATGGGCCTGGGACGAGGTTCACAGCAATGATCACAGCAACGCGGTAGTGAATTGGACGCTGCCGGCCGGCCCGCACACGCTGGAAATCGCTAAGCGTGAAGAGGGTGTGTTGCTTGACGCTATTTTAATTACGGATCAGCTTGACTAAACGACGTTGCGCGGTCATCGGCTTGACGAACAACTCTGGCCGCCACTGTGGGTGACGGTCCGCCCGAGTTTTCATGGGACACGGTTCCCGTCTATATCCACGTCGGTAAAAGCAGCGGCTTTACGGATGAAGAAATTGAGTTTGTGGCCACACACTCAATTTTTGTTTGTCTTGAGAAGGGGCATGGCATGTTGCCACATGGATCGACTGAAAAGGGGATCGAGCATGACGCCGCCAGGCTCAAGAAAATCAATCCGAAGATGAAAGTCATCTATTACTGGAATACTTTTCTCGACTATTCAATGTATGACGCTCACCGTGTGTATGAGAGTCATCCGGAGTGGTGGCTGAAAACCCTCGATGGCTCACTGGACACAAAGAGACGTAGTCTTAAACGCTATGATCTATCCAATCCTGATGTCCAAGAATGGTGGGCGAATGAAGTAAAAAAAGCTGTTGTGGACGGTTCCTGTGACGGAGTCTTTATGGATGCGTTTCCACAGATAACCGCTCCGGCCAATATCGAGCTCTGGGGAGAAGAAAAATACAATGCCATCCTGGACGGACTCATAAAAACTATTGAGCTAACACGGGAAAAAATCGCTGTGGATAATATAATTATGTATAATGGCATCCGGAATACCAACACTCTGCATTTTGGGATGCAGTATCTTGATATCACCGATGCAGCAAAAATCGAGCACTTTGACCAGTTCCAGAGCCGTGACAAGGAGAATGTAGCCCTCGATATCGAAATGATGATCGAGGCGGGCAAAAGAGGGAAAATTGTGTGCATGAAAGGATGGCCGGGCTTTAACTGGCTTGAACGTGACCTCATCAGAAATACGCCCTATGAAGAACTTCTTGCCAGGGCTCGGAAAAACATCACGTTTCCCCTCGCCTGTTTCCTTGTGGCCGCCCAACCCTATTCCTATTTTTGCTATTCCTGGGGATACCGCGAGAATTATGGCTCTCTTGACTGGTACCCGGAGTTTGCCAAACCATTGGGAGCACCCAAAGGCGATGCAGTGAAAGACGGATGGCAATATTCCCGTGAATTCGAAGGTTGCAAAGTGTGGGTAAACCTGGAAACCCGGGAAGCAAGGATCGATTGGAATTAATAAAATTGGATTTCAGAATCATGTTTGATTGCAAACATGACAAATTTGCAGGTCGGAAAAGGACGAGAGCCAAATGGACTCCTTACAGTCCAAAGTGTAAATAAATCAATACGATATAGAGGAAAAAGAAAGGAAGAAACAATATGGCTTTTCATATCAACCGCAGGGATTTCTTTAGGACGCTTGGCCTTGGCGTCGCCGCGTTGGCCGCTCCGCTCCCGATGTTGGGGGCTTCGGCCGCGGGGCGCCGCCGCCCCAACGTCGTTTTGGTGATTACCGACGATCAGGGCTACTACGATCTGGGTTGTCTGGGCAACACGGTGCTAAAAACGCCCGACATCGACCGGATGTATCCGCAAAGCGCGCACATCGATTTGCTGTCGACGCTAATCGATCTGTGCGGCATCGATTCGCCCGCGGGGGTGAAATTCGATGGCGCGAGTTTGGCGCCGTTGCTGCGCGACAAAGACGCCGAATGGCTCGGCCGCGTATTGGTCACCGACTCGCAGCGTGTCGAGCATCCGAGAAAGTGGAAAAGTTGTTCCGTGATGACCGACCGTTGGCGGCTGGTTAACGGCAGGGCACTTTATGATATTGATACGGATCCGAAGCAGGAAAACAACGTCGCGGCCGATCATCCCGATCTGGTGGCTCGGTTGCGCGCGGAGTATGAGGAGTGGTGGACCAGCGTATCGGAGCGGTTCGGCGAGTATTGCGAGGTCATTCTGGGCTCCGAGCACAAAAACCCGTCAAAATTAAGCAGCCACGATTGGCACGAAGCGACACGTGGCGTGCCGTGGAACCACGGATTCGTGCGAAGCGCCCCTGACACCAACGGGTTTTGGTCGGTGGAGATAGCGCGCGATGGCGTGTATGAATTCGCTTTGCGTCGCTGGCCTGAAGAGCTGGACGAGCCGATCCTCGCAGGGGGTTCGGGCAAGGCCATCCAAGCCGAAAAGGCCCGGATCAAAATCGCGGATGTGGACCGGACCAAGGATGTCCAGCCCGGCGACAAGGCTGTTCGGTTCGAAATTTCGCTCAAAGCGGGCCATACGCGCTTGCAGACTTGGTTCGAGGGACCTGGTGTCAAATCGCGCGGCGCCTATTACGTTTATGTGACGCGCACATCCTAAAACCGAAACGCGGGGCAACGCGCGGCTGCCGCTAAGATTGACTGGAAATAGGAGAACACTCAAACTAACAACAGGAGATGAATTATGATTACCAGACTTATGTGGCTCTCACTGGCATTGCTGTCACTGCTGTCCATGGGCAAGTGGCTTGAGACCAACGGCGAAGCCATCTACGGCACGCGCCCCTGGAAAATCCACGCTGAAGGTCCCCAAGAGCGTCTGAACATCGGCAGGGGCAATCGTCGCAAATGGGTGTTCGACGACTGTGACGCCCGCGACATCCGCTTCACCCGGAAAGGCAATGTGCTCTACGCCATAGCCCTCGGGTGGCCGGAGAAGGGCCAACTGACCGTCAAGATGCTGGGCGACAACACTCGTGTGGCCACAGGCGGCATCAAGAAGGTGTCCCTGCTCGGCTCAGAGCGGCAACTGAAGTGGAGCCGGAGCGGCGGCGCGGGGCTATCGGTCAAACTTCCGAACCGAAGACAGGACGAGTACGCCTATGCCCTCAAGATCGAAGTGGGCGGCGACCTCGTTATGGACTGAGTTTCCGCGAGATATCCATGGTTCGGGCCGAACTGCTGATTGTGGTTGCGATTATCGCCATTTTGGCGGCGCGGTCCGGCAGCCTAACGGCGGACAAATAGACGGAGCCCTTGAGTTCGACGGAATCGATGATTATGTTGGCATCCCCTTTGTGTTAGACCCGGCGCTCGGGTCGTTCAGCGTCTTTGCCTGGATCAAAGGCGGGGTGCCAGGCCAGGTCATCATCTCGCAAACAGCCGGCGCGGATTGGCTTTCTGCGGATCCATCGCAAGGTAACTTGATGACAGAGCTTAGGAATATTGGCGGCCGGGTTGACCAACCACCGTTGTTATCACAGACGCTGATCACCGATGGCGCTTGGCACCGCGTTGGCCTTGTGTGGGACGGTTTTGACAGAATCCTATACGTTGATGACGTGGAAGTAGCGAGGGACACCCAGGAGGGCGGTTTGGGAAGTTCAGTAGGCGTCCTGTACATTGGCCTTTAGCCAGGCTGGTTTGTCCAGCTTACCCACATCAGCTTCGCTTGGCACACTCATGATATTGTCTCTTAATGAAACCTTTTGCGATACCGGCATATACTCTACATGCCAACCCGGAAAACGGCTGGGTGGACAGATCGGCACACCGCCACAGCGGTCTTTACTTACTATCCGAGATTGCCTTATAGACAATCGGCTTGATGATTCGTTCGGCTCGGTCCGAGTAGGGTATATATTGTGTCAGCACGACTACAGCAATCTCGTCACTCGGCGATATCCAGAAATGCGTGCTCGCCATACCGCCCCAGCCATACTCGCCCACGCGCGATGCAGATTCGGCATTACTGGTTTCTACACGCACTGAAAAGCCCAGACCAAATCCGACACCGGTGCGTCCGGCAGATCCCATACCGATGTCCGTACTCCTTAATTTTACAATGATATTAAAATCTCCTGTGAAATGCACCTGTCCGAAATCTTTTTTCACAGATTTTGCCGCTAAAGTTACCAAGAGCCTGAGCTTAAGGGCCAATTTGCTCAGGGTTTGGCTAATTTTTCTGGCAACACGCCATTGCTTGCCATGGAGTTTACCCTCGATGTTAGCTCACTTGCTTTTCTGTCGGGGGTTGCTTGCCCCCTTGTTTAGAGTGCCTTATACTCTAAGGGGGTCATTCCGAAGCCCCTGCGTTTTGCTTCGCTTTTAAGAAGCAGCAGGGGGCGCAATCCTGCTTCTTTTCTATCCTGACAGTATCATCAACTCTCGAATCTTTTTCCGTGTAGGACTTAGCGCATTCGCGAGAGATTTTCGTCTCTGCAAGTGGCCGTCGCACTGAGGACAAAGCTACTCCTGCCTCCGGTATCATCAAACACGAAACATCCGCAGCAGTCAATACGAAAAAGTCATTGCGAGGAGCGAAGCGACGCGGCAATCTCAAAACCATTACCCGTAGGGTGGCGGCTTGCTTGGCGCGTCGAATATTCGTCGGAGTCGGCCCCACCGATCATGTCTATTCTCTTGTACATTTATTAATGAAAAATCAAGAAATTATTAGATAAACCCGAAATACATAGTATGAAGGGATTTGCATTTAATGCAAAAAAAGCTACCATTTTTCGGAAGGCATTTCCTGAGAATATGATATATAACCAGTTACAAAAAAAAGGGCTTTCTTCTTTATTTAATTTTTTGTTTATGTATGATTGATTAAGAAATCTTTGCCTGATTAACGAAGTGTTAAGTTATGAATGATGTAGAGATTAGACAAAACTTCCATAGGAAAATACTGAGACGGCAACATGCCCATAAAGACACGCTTGTGATTGATGAGCTTGGCTTGAATCATGGGAAATGTCGAGCTGACATTGCCGTGGTTAATGGTCGGTTTGTCGGTTATGAGATCAAAAGTAATAAAGATTCACTTCGCAGACTTGAGGAGCAAGTTAAATCATATAGTGCCGTCTTTGATAGAGTTTCCGTAATTGTGGGCGACCGTTATATCGACTCTATTCAAGACTATATACCTGATTGGTGGGGGGTGATAGTATCTGCAAGAGGGCCAAGAGGTGCTGTCAATTTTGATTTAATCCGTAAGGCTCAGACAAATAAAAACATTGACCCGATATCTATAGCGAAATTGTTGTGGCGCAATGAAGCAGAAGAAATATTGATGCAAAAAAAGATGCCGTCCAAAATCCTCCGTCAGCCTCGCGCTATTCTTTACGAATGTCTGGTGGACATACTAAATACCTGTGAGTTGCGAAAGATCGTTAGAAAGTATTTAAAGAATCGTAGAAACTGGCGATGTCCTGCGTTACCTTCTCGATATGATGGTTTGTGCCAACCTGCCGCCACGTAGTGAGATTGCCGGGTTTCTCGTTTCTGCTTGCACATTCTTGGATATAGTTATCACCCCATGAGAATGCTGTGCCGAAGAAGTATTTAGAGCTAAGGACTTGCCTACTAAGTTCATGATATTGTTTTAAACCGTAATCTTTATAATTCTTTCCTTTTACAATATGCCACCCGTTATCAATAGTATATCTTATCGTCACTGTAGGCTTAACTAATCTCATATCTAACTCAAGAACTTTTGGGTGGGATATGGCATAGTCACCAAAAGTCGGAAGCCGAAGCCTCTCATTGCTGAAATTGGCAATCAACAACTTATATAATCGCCATTCATAGCGCGGGACGTTTGTTATTCCTATTTTAATGCCCCCCATCGTCTCAGGAAAAGAAGTGCCTAAAATAGTGAAGGTTCGCCAGTCATTTAAATAAGGTAATTTGCTCACTATTCGCTGAATAATCTTTGAGAATCCATCAGTTGGAACAAAATTTGGCGCACCTAAATCCAGAATAATATCACAGTTTTCGGATTCAATCGATAATGTCGACAAAAGAGAATCAATTTCTTCTTTAACTGAACTCTTCGCAGCTTGTTGGATTTTCATTCTAATGCAAACACCAGATTTGTTCTGACTTAAAACATTTCTGACCTCTTGTTGATATGCCTTGTCTCTATCAAGTCCAGTCACAGGTATAGCGGAACACCTTACTTTTCGAAGATCATCAAACACATATTTAACCGGATGAATCCCCTTTGCCAATCGCTCAGAAGGACCGATAAGTTTTAAATCGACAAAACAAAAAGAGTCTCCCCAATTTTTATAGATTTTTTTCAACACAAAATCGGACAAGTGTTCATCTATTGTCTTTTTTGCTTTTTTCTCTTTGAAATCAAATCCGATCTCTGGAACCTCAATTAGTGGTGTAAACATACGCTTTTTCGTGTCTGACAATCGGCATACAGCTTGATATTCCCCCATTTTCCATCGTAGGCATGGTACATAGTGACGATGGTCAAATTTCATTATATTCTCCTTCACTATGAAAAGTAGAT
>CAYQKF010000180.1:0-7991 GCA_964417935.1 uncultured Pirellulales bacterium | reverse complement strand
AACCTCATCGATGCTCAGGATTGAGTCGCTCACCGGCTTCGGGTTCCAGGCAAGTAACGGGTCACCTCGCATGGCCAGCGGTATCTCAGCCTGCGACAGTGCATAGTCGTAGATGCGGACGTTGTCGAGAAGACCATTGAAAGCTTCTGTTCTGCCACCAGGATTTCCATCATTGCCGATGTCTGCTATCGTATTAAGAGTGTCCAAGCCCGTGTAGCTTCCATTTGCCTTCTCTTCGCCATTCACATAGACAACATAATTGCCCCCGTCCCAAGTTAGAGCTACGTGATACCAGGTTTCCGTAGTCAAGTCCATTATGTCTGTTTGTCTGGCATGTGAATCACCAAGTCCCAGATCGAGCATGGTATCAGAATCATCCATATACAACTGAATTCTATCGTTAAAGGCAGGTATTGTGGTTTGGCCGAAGAAGTATCTGGTAGCGGGTGCCTGCGGATCTGGCCGGAGTTTAGCCCACATGGCGACAGTCCCCGCCGTGAGAGAAATGTCTGCGGTTGAAATTTCAACATAATCCGTATCGCTTGCAGTTCCATCAAAACTCAGCGCCCCGCCAATCATCCCGTCGTCGGGCATCCAGGACAAGGCAGTACCAGTTATGCTGCCATGATTGTCATGGCCTGACCAATCAACGGCAAGGGTGCCCATACCCTCGTCGAGTGTCCACCAGCCGACAAGATGGGGGTCAATGATGGGTATAACGGGTAAGGTCTCGAAACTCCAGATATCACCTTTATACGTACCGGAAAGAGCGAATTCATCGACACGCCAGTAGTAGGTCTTGTCCAAGTCAAGGGTGCCGGGAGAATAGGAAACATCTGTAAGGGGGCCTTTGTAGGTGTCGCCGGCTCCGGCATTCACATCGTCAAAATTATCGCCGAAATACACGTGGTGCAATTTCGCACCTAAACCTGTCATCCAGCTAAGCTCTACAGTCGGGTCCACAAATTCAGTACCATTAGCCGGATTTGGGTCGTATGCGATTCTGGGAGGAATCGTAAACCTCCAAACATCGCCTTTGTGTATCGTAGTACCATCAGCCTCAACCTCATCAACCCGCCAGTAGTATGTCGTACCCGGAACAAGACCGTCCGGATAAGGCATACCGGGAAAGCCGGCAACAAAAAACGCAGAAGGCTGGTTGCCCTGGAACGTCTCGGCTGCGCCATCGTTCACATCGTCAAAATTTTCGCCGAAGTACACATCGTGTGAGACGGCAGTATCTCCCACTGACCAGCTAAGGCTCACCCATGTATCCTCAAGCAGGGCACCATTAGCCGGACTTGGATTATAGGCTCTGCCAAAAGGAACTATTATGGCATTTTGATAGTCCTCATCGGTGGGCACATAGTTAGCACTATCTGTCCACACGAAGACATCCCAGAACACGGTGTTATTCCCTGACCTGTCAAAGATGTACATTGTGTTCTCGCCATTTTGAAGTTCTTTGGTATGACCCTCCTCGTGATTAGACAAGCCCCATGCCCAGGGAGGTCCGACATTTTCTTCAAAAATTCGGTCATCATCATTTACGAATGGTGGTGTCTCGTTATCTCCTGGAAAGGGTGGGCCAGTGGGAATCTCTGCGTCACCTGGGTCTCCCTCCACAAGCATATAATCCGACTGATTGTTTGGATTGATTTGTCGTGCCCAGAAATACCAGGTACCGCCGGTGCCGCCGGCTTTACTGATATCGAATGTCCAGCGAATCATCCCGCCCGCGCCCCCTGCCCGGGTAATTGCTTGGCCGAACGCACCAGCCTCATCAACAACCGGGAAATACTGATCGGTGTCGGGATTGCGTTCATCGAAATTCTCGGCTTCAAACCAGATCTGGTGTCCACCTCCGTAGTGGGAGATTTTGTAGTTTTTTACAGCATAGACCGGCATTGTTATTAACAACAATGCGACGAAAATACCGAGTAAAATTTGTTTAGATGATTGGTTAAACATTTTTTTCTCCTTTTACTTGCTAATATTTGTAATCTGTTCTTTGTGAAGAACTTCAAGTTAAAACACTTTTTGGATGCATAGACATTCGCATGATGACGAACTTATGAATTTCATTAACCCAACATTATGGATGTTGTGTGGACAAGTTATATAGAAAGAAATTAGTCTTTTACACATGGCTATCCTCCTACAAAAAAATAGAAATATAAAACAACCGATTCATCCTTTGTAGTAAGACTACTACGGAGAACGGATAATAATTCTCGCACTCACTACATTTTATCTCAATACGCCCAGGATAAGTTTTTTTATGACTTGACACAACCTCCTTCCTTCCAATGACCAATATGGGCGGTTAATCAAAAAGTGAAAATGCAAAATAACCCATATAAATTTCACTTGCTGGAAGACTGAAAAATTGCAAACTCCAACAATTCTACTTATACCAGATTAGCCACCCTCCCGTCAAGAAAAAACTCTCAAGTTATGCATCCCATCTCAACACCATCGAATAAAGTCGGCCAACACAAATCATAAATCGTTGCCCTCCATCTTCCGCCTTCTGTTTTCATTAACCACTCACCACTCACTCTTACACTCATCAACGCATCTACTCATCCACCCGTCGATCCTCGAGCATCGAGGATCCCCATTTACGAACCACGCTTCACGAGATACGAGTTTTGCTCGTGCAAAATTTCCCCTTTCATTTTCCCCTCCCACAGTGTAATATACCATCGACGTGCGGATGTTCATTGAGTTTATCACCAAAGGATTTATGTGGGGTGTGCACAGCACACCTTTGTTCTTATACGGAAACAATATAATCAGTACTTATGCTTTCCAAATTTAACCGGATTAAAAATGGAGGATAATTTTATGAAAGAAGGCACGGAAATAAATCGAAGACGATTTATGGGCACTTCACTGGCTGTGGCTGCAGGATTAGCGGCAAACGTCAATAGCATTGCTCAGAGTGCTCAAAAGAAAAAGTCGAATATGAAGGTTGGTTTGTACAGCATCACATTTCTTGGGATTTGGCATCGCGGAGAGGCCCTTTCTTTGGAAGAGATGATTAAACAAGCAAAAAATTATGGTTATGAGGGGATTGAGATTGATGGAAAGCGTCCTCATGGCAATCCACTTGACTGGCCGACAAAACGCTGTAAAGAGCTTCACTCTGTTTCTGATGGAGAAGGTATTGAAATTCATGGAGTTGCGGCCAATAACGATTTTAGCAGTCCAATCCCGGAATATCGAGAGTGTCAGATTGCTTATGTTAAAGAGTTGATTCGAATGACATCGGATTTGGGTGCGAGGACTTTGCGGATGTTCCTGGCCTGGCCGGGTGTGACCAAACATCCGAAACTGGCAAAATATACCATTGCAAAGGATATTTGGAAATATACCCATGAAAAATTTACAGCCGAACAGATTTGGACCTGGTGTCGCGAAGGCATTGCGGAATGTGCACGATATGCCGAAGATGCCGGCGTTGTTTTGGCATTACAGAATCATGCTCCTGTTATCCGGGATTACCGGGATGTGCTGCGGATGGTCAAAGAAGTCAATTCTACCAGCCTGAAAGTCTCACTGGATGCTCCGATTATGGCGGATAAAAGTCCTGAAAATATCCGGAGAGCGGCCAAAGCCGTGGGCAATTTGCAAGTCTTGTCCCATTTTGGTGGTGAATATGATAGGGATAAAAACGGCAAAGTAGAAGGTGCGGCATTTTATACTCCTTTCATTCGGGCAATGCACGAGATTGGATATTCCGGTTATCTAAGTTACGAATTGTGCCATCCGCTGCCGATAGTGAGAGGTCGGACGGTAGGCATCGAATATGCGGAAAAAAATGCGCGATTAGCTGCTGAATTTATGCGAGGGCTCATTACCGAAGTTACAAGCGGATAAAAATAGAAAAATAGGAACAGAGCCCCAAGTGTAAACGCGAGATTGTTTGATATTTAACCCCACGTTTTACGTGGGATTCTTATATTTTCCCCCGCAATTTATTGCAGGTTGTTTAGCCGTCGCCGCCACGGCGACGTTTTCATTCCCGCGCAACCTGTCCTGAGCGGAGTCGAAGGAGCGGGAATCCAGTATCGAGAATCGCTTGTCCGCCGTAGCTGGTTTCTACATAGCCTCCGGCGAAGTAGAATAGTGAAGGCGGAAGCATCCAACTTTAGCTCACTTTAGTCACTTTAATTTACTTTAGCTCACTCCTCACCAATTAACCCTGTGAGATATCAAGAAATTATCTAACGGGGTAAACCAATTAACTATCGAGGATCCGCTGTCTTTTGGCGGACTCACAACTTGCCTTTCGCCTTCTGTCCTCCGCCTTCCGTATCATGACTGTAGTCTTAGCTCTGGAGTCTTGAGTCTGTAGTCTTGTGTCTTGGCTGTCTGATTTCACCAGGTGTCCAAAGCGATTGGAAACGACTTTAACAGTATTAAAACGGGTTTTTGAGGCGCGATTTGACTTTTCGGCAATTCTGGGTATATTTAAGTAGCACGGATGGTAATCAATAGAAACATCGAGTGTCGTTACCCGATCTTTGGTTTCCCGTCTTGTTTTGGAGAATAATCAATATCACATATCCGCCCATAGCGGAATCAATAGACAATAGACAATAGTCAATTTATTATGGCAGGTACATTTGATAATAGTTTAGTTATACAGGTTCAGCAGGCCAACGACATTGTTGACGTGATAGGTGAGCACATAAGCCTCAAGAGAAAAGGCAGGGAAATGGTGGGCATGTGTCCTTTCCACGATGACCATCGCCCGAGTTTGAATGTCAGCAGTGTCAAGCAGATATTCAAGTGTTTTGCCTGTGGTGCCGGCGGTGACGTGTTCAAATTTGTTCAAATGCGAGAGAACCTCACTTTCCCGCAGGCCATAGAAAGATTAGCCGAGCGCGCGGGCATTAAGCTAAAGCGTACTAAACCTGCGAAGGGCCAAACCCAAAAGCCATCGGAAGATATCGACCCGAACAAGCTGGCGAAGGTCAACGCCTGGGCCGCTAAATACTTCCAGCAAAACCTCCACGATGAAAAAAAGGGCAAACAAACCTGTGACTACATCGCTCAAAGGCAGATAACAATACAAACCGCAAAAAAATGGCAGCTCGGCTTAGCTATTGATTCGCCCGATGATTTGCTCAGGGCAGCTAAGGCTAAAAATGCACAAGTGAAACTGCTGGAACAGGCAGGCCTAATCACGGCTCAACATCAGGACAAGTTTGTAAACCGGCTGATGTTTACTATTACCGATGTTACCGGCAGGGTTATTGGCTTTGGTGGTCGAACGCTGGACGAAACAGGCGCTAAATACATAAATTCACCTACGACGCCTTTGTTTGACAAAAGCAATTCGCTGTACGGCCTCGAGCAGGCACGCCATCAGATTGTCTCCACGGGAACGGCTGTTGTTGTGGAGGGCTACACCGACTGCATAATGGCGCATCAATTCGGCTGCACCAATGTTGTTGCGACATTGGGAACCAGTTTCACTGCCGGCCACGGACGCATCTTACGACGGTATGCGAAAAAAGTAGTTTTGCTTTTCGATAGTGACGTTGCAGGCATTGAAGCCGCCAACAGGGCCCTGGACGTTTGTCTCTCTCAACGCATAGATATCAGACTTGCTTCGGTACCGGAAGGTAAAGACCCTTGCGATTTTCTTTTGGCCGCCGGCAAAGAGAAATTCGGACAAATTCTGAATGATGCTGTCGATGTTTTCCAGTTCAAATGGAACAGGTTAACCGCCAGTTTCGGCAGCGATGATACTCTTGCCGGAAAAAGGTTGGCGATTGAAGAGTACTTACAGACGATAGCAACCGCCTTATGGGCAGGCAATGTCCCCCCAATAGAACGCGGATTGATAGTGAACCGGATTTCGAAGATTATCGACCTTGACGGTAAGCAAATTAACGCCGAGTTGAACAGGAGACTCAGACAAGCGCAAAGAACCGCAAGTTATAACGCCGAAAACCAAAAGGCACAACCAATAGATTACGGCCAGGGCCTCTTTGCCACAGCTCAGCGCGAGGTCCTGGAAGTATTGCTGAATGAGCCGAAGCTCTTTGAGATTGTAAAGCAAAAAATTACAGCAGACCTCTTCGATGTACCGATATTGAGACAAATTGCAGCGATTATGTATGAAACGTTGAATACAAATATTGATGCTTCACTTGCAGAGATATTAGCCAAAACTGAGTCTGTCGAGCTCGGCAGCTCTCTTGTGGAATTAACACAGGCCGGAGAGGAAAAAGGAAATTTCCAGGCCCGCCTCACAGGCGCCTTGGATACCATTGACCGCTACCAAGCACAGAAAAAAAACAGTCGCATCAAAACAACAGAGGACCAGAGACAGTTTCTACGCAAAGTTTATGAAAATACCGGAAAGGAAAACCCACACAACGTGGGTATGGTATAGTGAACAACCGTCGGCAAATAGCCGTAAAGAAATAATATACTCGGCAAAGTGTCCGGATTCTATCGGGACTGAGGATAATTTGACTTCCCGTTCTGTAGGATTATAAGAGTTATGCAAAACCTCAATTGTGCAGAAAACTCTATGTGATTATGGATTAATGTTATAAAACATATATAAGGACGAAAATTGTGGCAAAAAAACGAAAAAAGAAAGCCAAAAAAAATATCCCCGACAAAGCGAGCTCTGGTGACGAGTTCTCAAAGACCCCCCAAATCACAAACTCTGAGCAGCAGATAAAAATGCTCCTTCAAAAGGGCGAGAAAAAAGGCTTTCTCACTTACGAGGAGATGAACGATGACCTGCCCGAAGATGCTATCAGCTCCGCTCGCCTGGACCGCCTCTTGGCAACCCTCGATGAAATGGGCATCAGTCTGCTCGATGAAGCTGATGTGGAATCCCAGCAGGTCGCTAAAGCCCAGGAAGAGGAATTTGAAACGTCCAAAGAGTCACTAAGCGACGAAGAATCCGACAAAGAACAACAACTCAAAGAGGACGAACTGCTCGAAAAACAACTGGTCGGCGAGGAAGTCGCCCGACGAATTGACGATCCTATCAGGATGTATCTGACTCAAATGGGCCAGATACCTCTGCTGACGAGAAAGTCTGAAATTTCTCTCGCAAGGAAAATTGAAATAGCGAGGATGACCTTTAGAAGAAAAATGCTCCAGTGTGACTATTGCGCCAACAACTCCCTCGATTTACTACAGCAGGTACATAACGGCATGATGTCGTTCGACAGAACAATCAAAGTCGGCACCGCGCCGCAGCTCACCAAAAGCGTAATAAAAAAGCGACTCTCTGAGAACATCAGGACTGTAGATAAACTGCTTACAATCAACCAGAATCTGTTTAAGAAAACACTCACGGACCAAAATAACAAGGAAGCCAAGAATGCATTGAAGCGAATACGCAGAAACAAGCGAAAAATTGCAACACTGCTCGAAGAGCTTAGCCTGCGAACCAGCAGAATTCAGCCGATCAAAAATAAACTCCACGGCATCTGCAGTAAAATGCACCAATTAGAGCAGACTATAGCAGCAGGTCCCGATGGCCAGATAACGGCCGAGGATATCTACGCAATGAAGCAGGAACTGGACGGCCTTACCGAATTAGTAATGGAAATGCCAAAACAGCTTACCAAAAATTTGCATATACTGGACAAGGTCTTCGGCCAATATGAGAACACTAAGCGAGAGCTCTCCAGCGCGAACCTTAGATTGGTCGTTTCTATCGCCAAGAAATATCGCAACCGCGGTCTGAGCTTTCTGGATTTAATCCAGGAAGGCAATACCGGCCTGATGAGAGCCGTGGATAAATATGAGTACCGAAGGGGATATAAATTCAGCACCTATGCCACCTGGTGGATTCGACAGGCGATTACTCGTGCTATTGCCGACCACGCACGAACGATTCGTATTCCTGTTCATATGATAGAGACGATGAGCCGACTGAGAACCGCCGGTAAAGTCCTGCATCAGAAATTAGGCAGAGAAGCTACCATTGAAGAAATCGCCGA
>CAYQKF010000179.1:0-8410 GCA_964417935.1 uncultured Pirellulales bacterium | reverse complement strand
GCGGCGGCAAATCACTTACGCGGAAAGTACCAGCCAATTACGGCAATGACCCTGATAACTGGATTGCCTCTGCACCTTCGCCCGGATTATAGTCAGGGCTTGTAGTCGGGATTAGGTGTTGGCATTTGTGCGTCCACGTCTTTTCGCCAGGCCTCTAACATTTTGTGCAGCTCGGCGGCTTTGCCGGGCATATTATCAGCGAGATTATTCTTCTCGCCGATATCCTTTTTAATGTTGTAGAGTTCCAAGCGGTTGTCTTCATAAAATTCAATCAGCTTATAATCCCCGACTCGCACAACTCCGCCCGGACTGCCGCCTTGATTGCCGTAATGTGGGTAGTGCCAGAATATTGCTTTACGGGGCAGCGATTTTTTGCCTTTGAGCAGTGGCACCAAACTTAGGCCGTCGATATGTTGTTTAGGTTTGAGCGAAAGGCCGGCCATCTCCAACATCGTCGGATAGAAGTCCGTACTTATCACCGGTTCACTGCATAGGCTGCCGGGGCTTGTCAGACCGGGCCACTTTATCATCATCGGCTCACGGATGCCTCCCTCATACAGCCAACCCTTGCCAGCCCGCAGCGGCAGGTTTGACGTTGGATGGCCTTCGGAAGTGCTCAGCCCTCCGTTGTCGGACATAAGAATAACCACGGTGTCCTTCGCAAGGTTTAGCCGATTCAAGGCGTCGAGGACTTTGCCTACCGCCTGGTCCATCGCCTCTATCATCCCGGCGTACACGGCATGGTTCTGGATTAACCGAACCTTTCGACTACCCTCTTGGCCCCAGGCTGAAACCGGCAACGGCACGGTGTTAGCTTTCTCCTCATATTTGCTCTTAAGGTCCGGCCTGGCCATCAGCGGGGTATGCACCGAGTAAAACGAGAGATAAGTGAGAAAAGGTTCGTTCTGATGGGCCTTAATAAATGAGGCGGTTTCTGATGCCAGCCGGTCAGGCAGATGTTCGCCTTCGGGGCCGTCATCCAGACGAGGATTTCCATAGGGTGAGAAGTACTTCTTACCGCCGTAAGGTCCACCTCGCTCGCAACCGCCTTTGTTAACGTCGAACCCCTGGTCCTCCGGCCAGAAGCCCTCCGGCCCGAGGTGCCATTTGCCTGCGAAGAAGGTTGCGTAGCCTGCTTCTTTCAATGTCTCGGCGATTGTTACTTCGGCCAGCGGCATCTGGTCGAGGTAATCAGCGGGATTTAATTTTCCTCGCCGCCTGCCTTTGAGGAAGTCTGTCAGATTCAGCCTCGCAGGGTATTTTCCCGACATTATACTTGCCCGTGTCGGTGAGCAGACCGGACAAGCCGCATAAGCGTCTGTGAATCGCGTACCATCTCTGGCGAGCTTATCAATGTTGGGCGTTTCATAAAAGCTGCTGCCATAACAACCTGCGTCCGTCCAGCCCATATCATCGACGAGGAAAAAAACGAAATTCGGTTTTTTCTTAGATTGCGAAGTTCCCCCGGCACATCCCGGAACAACGAGTGATGCCGCTCCGAGTCCCATCATTTTCACAAAATCACGTCGGTTAAGTCGAAGACCCCTTCCAACAGGGGGATATGTATTTGCCATAATCATTTCCTTTTAGAATTATCTGGCGTTTTTACTTTGCGTTCTGTTTTTCCTTTTGGTTCGTGGTTGTTGTTTGGCCGGCCTGGCATTTGGGTCATACCTTGGATTTGGTTTAGGCACTAATGCGCCGATTTCTTTTAAGTGCCGGTCAATGAGGGCGTCGAGCTGTTTTACCTTTTCCGGATACGTAGCTGCCATGTTATTTGTCTCACTGATGTCTTCGGTCAGATTGTAAAGTTCGTAGCGATGTTTGCCGCCTTTTCCATCGTGATAAAAGCGAATCAATTTCCAGTTGCCGCAGCGAACGTATGTACTTGCGATGTTACCTGTGGCGGGGGTGTTGTGGGGAAAATGACAGAAGATGGCTTTGCGTTTGAGTTTGCCCGATTGTTTTAATAGCGGTATGATGCTTTCGCCGTCGAGGATTTGTCCCGGTTTGGCTTTTGCGCCGGTCATTTCCAGAATTGTTGGATAGAAATCGATACTACTGATAACTTCTGAACATCGTGAGCCTTGTTTGACTACGCCGGGCCAGCGGACGATTAAAGGTTCACGTGTTCCGCCTTCATAAATAGTTGCCTTTCCGCCACGAAGAGGATAGTTGTTTGTCGGAGGCAGTTCATCCAGGCCGATGCGACTGTGGGTATTGCCGCCATTGTCGGAGAAGAAAATTAGAATTGTGTTATCGCAGAGTTTCAGCTCATCGAGTTTATCCATAACCCGACCGACGCTTTCATCGATACTCTTGAGCATCGAGGCCATAATGGGGTTGTTCTGTTTGCCGCGTGGGTCTTTTTTATTTAGATAGCGTTTGGTGATTTCTTCCTTGTGCCCCCAGGGCCCGTGTACGCCGAAATGCCAAAGGAATAGTAAAAATGGGTCATTGCGATTTGATTCGATATATCTGAGGGATTCTTCGGTAAGCCGGTCGGTAATGTATTCACCTGTTGGTCCGTCCTTGAGATTATTTAATCGGTAGGGGCTGTGATAGCTGGGTGGTCCGGGGTTGCCTGCTCCGCCGACGTTGACGTCAAAGCCCTGGTTGTCCGGCCAGTATATCGAATCCTTACCAAGGTGCCACTTGCCAATGAAGCCGGTTTTATAACCCGTTTCTTTTAATGCCTCTGCAATGGTGTATTCTTCGAGGGGCAGGTAACGACGGCTGATGGGCGTAATAGTTTTTTGCCAGGGTTGTGCGTGGTTGGCAAAGAGCGGCCTGTCGGCTGGGAGTTTGGGTAAGTGGCCCGCGGGGGTGGTGATTTTCAAACGAGCGGGGTATTTGCCGCTAAGGATGCTGGCGCGTGTGGGTGAGCAAAGCGGATTGGCAGCGTAGGCGTCGGTAAAGAGCATACTTTGTTTAGCGAGTTTGTCAATGTTTGGGGTCTCGTAGTATTTGCTGCCGTAACAGCCTGCGTCCATCCAACCCATATCGTCGATGAGGATACAAACAATATTTGGTTTTTTCCTCGGCTGCGAAGCTGCTGCCGGTCGTGCAGTGCCTACGCTACATCCCGGAACGACCAGTGATGCCGTTCCCAGTCCCATCATTTTTATAAAGTTACGTCTGTTAAGATAAGTGTCAACCATAATGATTCACTCACAAATAGTTTTTAAGAGATTTTATTTGGGTGCAATTGTGTGATTTTTCGGGTAGCTTGTCAATCTGCTTTTTGCTCAGAAAGCTTAAAGAGGAATTTCTGAATCAGTGTGGCCAGGACAAGGGGAAGGTTTCCGCACGGGTGTGTGCATCAACATGACCATCCAGGAAGGCGCAGTTGCCTTTACCTCCTAATGGGTCCTGGGATGGAGCATGATGAAAACCGCCGATAACGTCCCAGAACGCTCCCACACCTTCTGGACCAGGTTTGATAAGTCGGTAGCTGCCAGTCTGGTTAAGCCAACCTTCTATCATGGAATCAGAGCCGGGAACCATGTACGTATCGTTAAGGCCGGAGACGTTATATCTGGTATCAACCAGGGCACTTTCCTCTGTGAAGCAAAATGTTTCTGCATGGTGTTTGACTTCGGATAGCTTTTTTACACTCGAATTCTTGACACCGCTGTTTAGGCTGCCCAGATATGCATTCATAGTATAATTGTACCAGGGCTTATAGTTTTTAAGATTGCCAGCGTCAGCTTGATAAAAATGGTCCTGGGAAGACCTTAAAGTTATGCGGACAAATGTTGGGCAGATGAATGCCTTTACGTTTTTCAAGTAATAGTAAAATTCACTGGCGTATTCAGGATGCTCCCTGAGATACAAGTCTCCATTACACCAGCGAAGGTGGATTGGACTGCTGAGTCCCGACTCTACCGGGTAAGGTGCTGTCTGGGTAAAGTAACAACTTTCCGGCTGACAGAATTTGTCGTCATTATCATCTGTGTACATCTGTATCGCAAGTGTATAATTCTTCAGGTTCGATTTACATACTATCCGTTGCCCCTGTTCTCTGGCTTTATTGAGGGCCGGCATGAGGATTGCCATCAGCACGGCAATAATGGCAATTACCACTAATAGTTCTATCAGCGTGAATCCCTTTTTACTTCGCATCGCAATAACTCCCCACTAAACTTTTTGTTTGCAGCCGGATGCTCATCTACATCATCAAGTTTGCACTATCATTTTACTTGTTGAGTTATGTTTTTGCAAGCAATAAAAGGGGAAGTATCAATGTTCTCCTCCCGACCAATCTGCACGTTATTAAATCCTGTCGCTCCTAAAGGTTCAGACGCTACGAAGGACTTGTGCTCCTTTGCCCTGTTGAATCAGGGGAATGTAACTTTCCAGTTCCGCCAACACAGTCGAGTCGGTCAGGTCAATTGTCATTTTTTTCTCGTGGGCCATATACCCGGCCATAATGAGCATCGTGATTAGCCGACCGTATTCGAAATCGAGCAGAGCATTTCTGCCTTGTTCAAAGGCCGGTATTGCATCCCGCCACTCAGCTATGTATCCGTACAGGTCCGGCTCATTGTGATGAAGAAGCAAAGCCCCGCGGCTCGCCTGTGCCTTCTCAAGGGCAAGTTCACTATCAGCAATGGCAGCAGCGGCTGCGTCGCTGATAAACAGATCCGTAGGTGACTGCAAAGAGTTGACGGTGTACGAATAACCCGGACCGAAGGCTTCCATAAGGAGTCTCAGGCCGGGTGCATCGTACATCCAGGAATTTGTGGCCTGAGCTACACCGCGATTTCCCGTCTCGGGGTCTCTGAACTCTATGTTAACGTTTGAATAGTCCTCGGCAGGTGTGGTCGTGTAATCTACACCTCTTTCCTTAAGTTGACTGATCCATGGTTCTTTGCTCCACTTGAGCAGTGCCATATTAGCGGTAGCTGAAACAGGCGTGAGGTAGTCAGGCGGCTTGCCGCTGGGTGTCAGCATATACATACCGACAGCTACACTATGGCAGCCCATATCACAGCAGACACCGCCTCCCTGCCTTGTTGGGTCCCAGAACCACGGCTCATGTGGTCCGCCATGCTCTTCTGCGCTGCGGGCCAGATGAACAGAACCCATTCTCTGTTCCACTGCTGCAAGCTGACGCTGAGCCTCAACGACTGAGGGCATGTGAATCTGGTTTTCGAAGTAAGCGGTGGGCACACCGAGTGCCTTGGCCATCCTTGCCATTACGTCCGCTTCCTGGAGGTTCCGGGCCAGAGGCTTCTCGCAGATGATTCCCTTGATTTCGGTGCCACCTTCGACCGCTTTGGCTATGTTGCGCATGATATCGAGGCGAGCAAAATTGGGGGCAAAGATGCAGACCACGTCAACAGCAGCGCAGAGTCGTGCGGTGTTCTTGAAAACTTGGGTATTGCCCAGGCCATCGGCCTGTGCACGTTTGGCAAGGGCCTTTGCGCCCTCGGGTGCGCAAACTCCGGCCAATTCGACGTTGCGTACCGAGCACAAAGCCCTTTCGTGGAATCCGGCCACGAAGCCGGCTCCAATCATTCCTATCTTTAACATTGTCTAATTCCTTTCATATCAAAATGTTACAGGCTGTTTTTTTACTTTTTCTGATGCTACGGCAGTTTATCGAGAATTGAATCCGTTTTCTTTTTTTTCGGTTGTTCTTAAATAAGTTTTTGCTATTGTTAGACTTACATTTCGTTTTTCAACGGATGCCCAAACATGACCCCATAAAAGTAGCGGACACTTTTACAGTTATAAAAGCTATTCTGGTACGCCAAATATTTACCCTATTTTTGATAATAGCACAACCGAAAAACCAGCGAAAATAACAGAAAATAGGCATTTCTCGATAGATGTAGATAATTTGAACTGATAGGACTGGGTTGGAAGGGAGCAAATGGCTCGGTCAAATAAGACCGAAGATGGGGATTTTAACGTGAGTTTCAGGGCTGATACTGAGCTTCAGGCAAGTCAAGATAGGTAAAATAGGAGTTTTGTGAGGTTGTTTTTTCGTTGGATGACACACCAAAGCAATGTCAAGATAGGCTAATTGGCAGAATTGGGGAAGGGAAATTTTTGGCTAAATGCTCAGATTAGCTGAAAATATGGGGTAAAATGAGTAAAAATTTGTATAAATTCATGAAAATTCAACAAAATCGTGAAAATTCACGCTTTTTGAACACTTTTTTTGGGAGGTGATTGCGTAAATAGTCGAAAATATATGAGCCGGAGGCTTTGCTGTTGATATGAGAAAATCAGCTTAGTGAGTCGGCTGTATGACAAGGAATTGGTAGAGATTTTGGATATTATTTAGCGAGAATTATGGGGGCACAGGCCCGCATAAGAAAAGTAAAAGGAGATAAATAATGCCAGCAACAAAAGTCGCAAAGAAACCTGCTGCAAAGAGACGTGCCACAGAGAAACGTATGGGTATGCCCGAAATAAGAATGAAGGCTCAATCGCTTGGGATAACCCCAGGGAAAATGAAGAAGCCGGAACTTATCCACACTATCCAGGTCACAGAAGGGTACACACCGTGTTTTGGGAGGTCGAATGGCCTGTGTTCCAACAGCGACTGCTGCTTTATGCAAGATTGCCTAAAATTAAGACTGTAAATTCTGTTGGTTCGGTACTTAGCATTTCACAATGTCCTCAAAAGGAAGTTTAGTTCGAAAGTGCGCTTTTGTTACGCTCGGGGCAGATTGTTCAAAGCGAAGGATTTGAGTTTTAATTTTTTCAAGTTATTTTTGTTGACGGCTGTGGGTTTGTTCAGTATTTTCATTTTTGTGTTAAGGAGTATCCTTACTGTCCCTCGGAGGGTACCCCTGATAAAAGACGAGGGAGTCTATATTTCAGGCTTAAATAGAGAGCCTAAGGAGAACATTGTGGATAAAGGTAAGGTAAAATGGTTCAATGAGAGGAAGGGTTTCGGTTTTATCGTTCCTGACGATGGCGGTGAGGATTTGTTTGTCCACCACTCGAACATTGCGGCGGAGGGATTCCGGTCTTTGTATGACGGCCAGGCGGTGGAGTACGAAGTTGCGCAGGGTAAGAAGGGACCCGAAGCAACGAATGTTCGTCCCTGCTGATTTGGATCGCGATGTGTTTGGGCGTGCAAAACCACAGGCCCTATCATTCGGTGGGGCCTTTTTCATTGGTTTCGCTGCAAGACACGAGACACAAGACACAAGACGCGAGACACAAGACACGAGACACGAGACACAAGACACGAGACACAAGACACGAGACACAAGACACAAGACACAAGACACAAGACACAAGACACAAGACACAAGACCTCCACACCATTACTCCCAAAAACGTTTAACAGACCGCCATTTCCATTAAATACTTTTTTTGCTCCGGTAGCTAAGTGAATCGCACAGTAGAAAAGCGCGTAGTCTTTTTGATTAACCAAAAAGACTACGAGACAATTCGCTCTTTTTAGCAGAACATTGTTCGTTTAGTAGAAAAATGTTCGTTTAGCCGTTTTCACTTTGTTCGATTGGGCACCTGGTGGAATCAGACACAAGACAGAGGATAGAAGGCAGGATAACTTGCTATACCTCGCAGTGCGAGGTATAGCTTGATTTTTCGGTTGGGTGTTGGGAGCGGACAGTAACGAGAGTAATCAGTAATGAGATGGCAGAAGATTTTTCAATTGAATCCACCATGGGCGGATCTGCGATATTTACTATTGCAGCAGGCAGGGGAGGGAAGGGAATATCGAACAAGGAACATCGAATTGTGAAGTGGGGAGGCCCCGTTTTTGCTGGTTCCAAACGCAAAGAAAATGTATTGGGGCCGTAAAATTATTCTCATAAATAAGAGCGAAAAGGCCTCTAAAAGTGATTTTCTTTCTTGACGTGAAGCTCGCAAATTTGGTATAAATGAGATTGATTAGGCTTGTGCCTGCGTAGGCGGGTATGTGTGGATTTTGACCTCTCGGCAGATGAAATTCTTGTTTTTCAGTTAAATTAGCTTGGCTGGAAGGTTAATGAGCAAAAAGCAAAGTTTTAATCGCAACTTTGCGCTCGGGAGCTAAAATTTATACACTTCAATTAACGGCTCATATTGGGCCTTTGCCTGTCTCGGCGTGGCCAAGCCACGACGGAAAGGAAGGAGATTGTGTCAAGTCGTAAAAACTTATCCTGGGCAGATGTAAAAATAAATGTAGTGAGTGTGAGAATTATTATCGATCGTTTTGTTTGAAAAGGAGGATTATTATGTCTAAGAAATTGATTTATTAAAAAAATATTTTTTAGTTGAATTACCACTCGATGTGTGTTATGTTATTAAATGAATTAATATTAAAATTGGGTATTTGATGTTGGGTGTGTTGCCCAATACTATGAAAATACCCGTGAACGGTTACTAGTCCCTATACAAGCGTGACATCTTGAATTTTATTTTGCATTGCTTGACA
>CAYQKF010000178.1:0-8711 GCA_964417935.1 uncultured Pirellulales bacterium | reverse complement strand
TTATGAAAATGAAACCGCCCTCAGGCCCAAAAAAACAAACCCAATTCAAACCCAAACAAACCCAATTTCTTCAAAGGCCAAAATCGCTTGCCGGAAAATTCGGCCACACCTTTATTTTCTCACGATTTGATTATTGCTTGTCATAAGTGGGGATTTAGGTTATATTATCAAGCTTGGTTTTGTAAGAGAGGTAGTAAAATGAGCGAACGGGTAGAAATAGAATTGTTCGATAATCCCCATCCTGAGCGAGACTATTGTATAACAATCAGATGCCCTGAGTTTACGAGCCTCTGCCCTCGAACAGGCCAGCCGGATTTTGGTGAAATTGTTATCGATTATTGTCCCGACAAATTGTGTATTGAGCTAAAAAGCCTCAAATTTTATTTGCACAGCTACCGCAATAAGGGTATTTTTTACGAGGCTTTGACAAATGATATATTAGATGATTTGAAAGGTATATGCAAACCACGCTGGATGAAGATTACCTCTCGATTTACGCCTCGCGGAGGAATCACTACCGAGGTGGTTGCAGAATATAAGTCGGAAAAATGAGTAACTCAGAATTGCTGATTTCTTCAAAGCTTAGGACTTGGAGGTGTAAAGAAGCTGGCTTAAAGGTATCGAAGCTGGAGACTGGAAGCCGGATACTGGATAAAAACGACCCGCCAACGGCGGGTTTTGATCAGAACCCAGCGTTGCTGGATCGAGCTTCCAGGACGAGCATCGATACGAGCATCGACAACCTTAACCGAAAAGTAGAGGTGCTAAAATGGCAATAATATTTCACTGTGAGTATTGCGGCAAAAAGATAGAAGCCGCTGAAAGTGCCGGTGGCAAATGGGGCAAATGCCCGGCGTGCCATAACAAACTTTACGTCCCCAGTTCACACTCCGGCGAAGAGCTAAAACTTGCACCGATAGATGTAACTGCCGAGGAAAGAGAAAAACAACTGATGGACGAGACGCACAAGCTTACACAAGACATATTGCAGGAAAGAGAGGTTCCGGAAGGGGCGAATGAGACGGTTGAGCCCATTGAGACGGCTGGGCCGGTATTTCAGATGAGCGAGAGAGAGCTGACGAAATACATAATTATGTATTTGCGACTAATGGCTGACAGTGAGTTATACGAAGCCCATAGAATTGCAGGCCTGATAGCTCCTCATGCTGAACAGGCGGTGGAGATTCTCGACAAAATAGCACTTAGTGAAATGCCCGAGCCGGAATTGGCTGATATTTCCCAACTGGTGCTTTCGGGTTCGATAAGGGCACTACGCGACGAAATAAGCTGACTTTTGGAGAAAATTTCCGAGGCCATCATAATATTACAGCGCCACTTAACTGGAAAAAAACCTGTTTTTACGTAAAATCCGAAGCACGAAATCCGAAATCCTAAACAATATCGAAGTACCAAAATACCAAATTTTCAAAACAAAAACGTCAATTATCGCAGGGTGAGTGTTTTGAATTTTCGTAATTCGGATTTTGAATTTGTTTTGAATTTCGACATTCGGATTTCGAATTTAACATAGTTGACATAACGTTCTATATGGCAAGACATTATGGTCGTCTAATAAATCTACGCAGCGCTGCAGTACTAAAGTGGTCCTAAAAAACACCTTCAATTTACAAATCTGACGCGATTTTTTCGGTCCGCAAAAAAATACCAAGCCATAGAATCCCTCCAACTTGGTTGTGATGAAATTGTTTCCTATATTTTATGTGGAAACATTTACAACAACCTGAGTGAAACTCATAACAGCTTGGAGGGAAACTTATTATGGCCAATGAGACAACAGCAGTGCACGTTACCCATGAGACAGTGGGGAAAGTTGGTGGTATAGGCGCCGTCCTGCAGGGCTTTTTCACCTGCAAATCTTATCTTGAATCAATTGACAGGTCAATCCTTGTCGGCCCATTGTTCACCACGGAAGGCTCTGCATCAGAGCGGCTCGGCGAAGATGGCGAAGTGTTTTATTCATCTATTGATGGGTTTTTAAATACGGGATACGCTCCGGCCTTTCGTAAGATCGAAAAATACTACAATGCAGGTATTATCTACGGCAGACGAACATTTGTTGACAAGCAGACTGGCATAAAAAGCTCACCTGAGGTGGTCTTGGTCGATGTAAAACGTATAGATAAGGGAGTGCTTAACGAGTTCAAAAGACGCCTGTTCGAGGAATTCGGTATCCAAAGCCATTTACACGAACACCTGTGGGAATACGAACAATATGTCAGATTGGCACCGGTGGCAATTGCCGTGCTAAAAGCAATCGGCGCAGCTAAGGATTCGACAGTTGTTATTTCGCACGAGTTTATGGGAATGCCCACAGCGTTGGCGGCTGTTATCGAATCTTCCTGTAATTTCAGGACGATTTTTTATGCTCACGAAGTAGCTACTATGCGCCGCATTGTAGAGGAACATCACGGGCACGATACAATGTTCTATAATGTTATCAAGCAAGCTCACAATGACGGACTTTTTGTCAACGAAGTGTTCGGCGACCAGAGCTCCTATTTCAAACACGCTCTTGTGGAAGCCTCGATTTACTGCGACCATATATCCGCGGTGGGCGATTATGTGGTGGACGAATTGCGGTTCCTCGCACGGGAGTTCGAAAACGCCAAAATAGATATAGTTTATAATGGTATCCCGGCATATCAAATCAGTGTTCGGGAAAAGCTTGCTTCAAAAGAAAAATTGCAGCGGTATTGCGAGAACCTGTTGGGCTATAAGCCGGATTTCGTCTTTACACATGTTACAAGATTGGTGCAAAGCAAGGGAATGTGGCGCGATTTGCGTGTCCTCGAACAAGTGGAAAAAGAGTTCAGGACACAGGGTAAAACAGCGGTGCTGCTTGTCCTTTCGACCGAAGTAACACAACGTCGCAGCAGTGATATATACAATATGGAATCGGCGTATAAATGGCCTGTGGCTCATCGTGAGGGCTGGCCGGATATGTCCGGTGGTGAGGCAGATTACTATACGGCTGTACAGGAATTCAACGCCAGAAGCAGGAATATAAAAATCATTTTCATCAATCAGTTCGGCTTTGCCCCCAAAAGATGCGGCAAAAGGATGCCGGAAGATATGGAATTTATGGACATTCGCAAAGGCAGCGATGTCGAATTCGGTCAGAGTATATATGAGCCGTTTGGGATAGCTCAGCTTGAACCGCTGACTTTCGGCGGAATATGTGTCTTCAGCAGTGTGTGCGGGTGTTCGGGTTTCCTACGGGATGCTACCGGAGCAAAGGAAGTTAGGAATGTTATCATCGCCGACTATACCAACTTGGAAATCCACGGCTATGCCGAGGTAGAGGACATACTGCAGATTGACCGAACGGTGCGTGACCGGATAGAAGCGGGCGAAAGCGAAAAAGTTGCAATGCAAATATGCTCACGCTTACCCAAGAACGAGGCCGAGATTGAAAGTATGATTCAAGCCGGCTACGAACTTGCAAAAAATATGAGCTGGGACGTAGTAGTGAAAAACTACCTGTTGAACAGCCTGCAATCCATCTGTGCAGCGCCGGATAATGCAAAAGTATCAAATGAGCTTCACATTTCGTGATTCCTGTTTCGTATTCTACTTCATTTACCACTATTGGTGTTTTTCGACTTGACCGATGCCGCCAGAGCAGTTAAACTTTTCGGCTGTGGGCGCTACCGGGAAAAAACCAATTATCGGTATTTTGGGTGGTATCGGCTCAGGCAAAAGCACCGTTGCGGCTGAGTTTGCCAAGTTAGGCTGTAAGGTTATTGACGCCGACAAAATCGCCCACGAGCTGCTTGATGAGCCAGGTGTTAAAGAAAAAATAATTGGGATTTTTGGCCAGGCTATTTTAGATTCCGCAGGGAAAATTGACCGTGAGAAATTAGCTGAGCTTGTTTTTGCCGATGCTCGCACCTGCGGTTACGCGAATACAGGTGCCGAGAAGCTCTCATTGCTTAACAGGATAATCCATCCTCTTGTTTTGCAACGGGCTGAAGAGCTTATAGAGCAATACAATCGCCAAAAACAAGTCAAGGCAATCGTGCTGGATATGCCGTTATTGGTAGAAGTCGGCTGGGACAAGCGATGCGATAAGCTTATTTTTGTCGATTGCGAGCAAAAATTAAGGCTGGATAGAGCAAAAAAATTGGGTTTTGACAAAAATCAGGTTAAAATTCGAGAAAATTTTCAGATTTCTCTGGACAACAAGGCTAACCTCGCCGATAATATCATAAATAACAATTCTGACTTCTCGGCGTTAGCCAGACAAGTCGCTGATATTTTCTCTTACATTGTGTATAATGGGTAAGTGGGGTTTATTGTAGAACTTTCGTATGAGTGTTACCCGTTTTTGATATATAGGTTTTTTCAACTATTCAAAGTTCAAATCTTATTGAATTCCTATGCTCGCACCCCCGAGCTTTCTTGCGAAAGCAAGAGCGGGAGTTACGCGAGTGCAGGCGGGAAGTTAATTCTGTGGAATCATATCCCTGCCCCCCCCGCTTTTGCGGGCATGAGCTTTGACTTCGGCGAGCTCAGTCGAGCCGCAGGGACGATTAAAGTATTTTACAAGTGGAAAAGGAGTAATGATGGCTAAAGCTGTAAAGAGCACAACCAAAAAACGCAAGAGCACAAAGAAAAAGACCGTTGCAGAGAATCCCGAGAAAATCGGGACCGCCAAACAGGAAGAGCAGGCAGAGGTAGAGGATAACTTGGCTACAACTACGGCTGAAGAGGCCGCTGCTGTCCAGACCGAGGAAGAAGCCCTGAAAGCCAAACAAGCTGAGGAAGAATCCACCCATGACAAATACGAGCGGATTAAAAAAGGCAATTTGTATTTGACGGATTTGCAGAAACTGACCGTTGCGGAGTTGCACGATATTGCAAAAAATGAGAATATTACTGAATACAGTGCTCTTAAAAAGCAGGATTTGATTTTCAGGATTCTCAAGGAGCGTATTCGCCAGAACGGGCTGATGTACGGTGAAGGTGTGCTGGAAGTGCTGCCGGACGGCTATGGATTTCTGCGGAATACGGATTATAATTACTTGTCATCGTCGGACGACATCTATGTTTCACCATCTCAAATCAGGCGTTTTGGCCTGCGGACAGGAAACATTGTATCGGGTCAAATCAGGCCGCCGAAGGATTCGGAGAAGTATTTTGCTCTTCTGCGAGTTGAAGCGATTAACTTTGAGAACCCCGACAACCTCGCGGAAAAGATAGTATTCAGCGACTTGACGCCGTTGCATCCGGAGGAGCGTTTTATACTCGAGACTTCGGTGGAAGAATTAAATATGCGAATAATTGATTTGGTCACACCGGTGGGCAAAGGTCAGCGCGGCCTGATAGTTGCTGCACCGCGAACGGGCAAGACGATTCTGCTGCAAAAAATTGCAAATTCCATCACTACAAATCACCCCGAGGTAAAACTTATAGTTCTTCTTATTGACGAACGGCCGGAAGAAGTTACGGAAATGGAGCGGAAAACCGCTGAGGATGTTGAGGTTATAAGTTCGACTTTTGACGAGCCGGCCGCACGCCATTGTCAGGTGGCGGAGGTCGTGATAGAAAAGGCAAAACGACTCGTCGAGTACGGCGAAGATGTGGTAATCCTGCTGGACTCGATAACCCGTCTTGCCCGTGCCTATAATACCGAGATGCCGCACTCGGGCAGAATACTGACCGGTGGCGTCGATGCCGGTGCAATGCAGATGCCTAAGAAGTTTTTCGGGGCAGCAAGAAATATCGAAGAAGGTGGTTCACTGACTATTTTCGCAACTGCATTAATCGACACAGGCTCAAAAATGGACGAGGTTATCTTCGAAGAGTTCAAAGCGACCGGAAATATGGAATTGCACCTTGACAGGCGTCTGGTTGACAGAAGGACCTGGCCGGCTATAGACATCAGCCGAAGCGGAACCAGACGGGAAGAGCTGCTGCTCGACCCGAAAGAGCTACAGCTCGTGTATCGGCTGCGAAGAGTCCTGAGCGAATTAAACCCTGTTGAAGCAATCGAGCTGCTCAAAGGCAGGCTTACCAAGACCCGAACCAACGCAGAGTTCCTGATGACAATGAACCTCGATTAGACTCCAATAAAAGCACAAAATCACCTATAGTAAAAGCAGGCGGAAATGCCTGATTTGTGCTTAATTGTTCGCTTTACATTGTTACTTGTTTTCATTAAGATAATATTCCGGCTGCTGCATTGCGCCGGAATTTTTTATAGGCGATTGTCGAAACCGGATAAGTTATGGGTGAACAGCTCTCAAAAGTTTATGAATCTAAAACGATAGAGCAGCAGGCAAATGAAATATGGTCTTCGCATTCGTATTTTCACGCTGAACCGCCGGGCGGCGGCAGTGACGAAAAGACCTATACCATTGTAATCCCGCCGCCTAATGTTACAGCGCCGCTGCATCTTGGTCACGCATTGAATAATACATTGCAGGACGTCCTGATTCGATTCCGCCGGATGCAAAATTACAACACGCTCTGGATGCCGGGTACTGACCACGCAGGTATAGCTACACAGACGGTCGTTGAGAAGCGAATACTCTCGGAGGAAGGAAAACGGCGTACCGACTTCGAGCGCCAAGAGTTTGTCGGGCGTGTACAGGCCTGGAAAGACGAATATGAAGCCCGCATTATCAGCCAGTTGAAAGCGATGGGCTGCTCCTGTGACTGGGAAAGAACGCGCTTTACAATGGACGAAGTGTGTGCCAAAGCTGTTCGGGCTGCATTTTTCAAACTCTTCAAGGACGGGTTGATTTACCGAGGAAAGAGATTGGTCAACTGGGACCCGGCTACGCAGACAGTATTGGCCGACGATGAAGTCGAGCATGAGCTGGTGCAGGGACATTTCTGGTATATGAGGTATCCACTTGTCAAGCCCGTTGATGCAGCGGGCGAACAGATTGAATATGTTACCGTCGCCACGACCCGGCCGGAGACAATGCTTGGCGATGCGGCTGTTGCGATGAACCCGGCGGATAAACGTGCCGAATATCTGCTCGGAAAAAAAGTAAAACTTCCAATTGTAGGCCGGGAAATCCCCATCATCGCTGATGAGCATGTTGTGCTGCCCGATGCTGACAGTGATGATGAAAAGGCGAGATTTTCTACCGGCTTTTTGAAAGTTACGCCGGCCCACGACCCGGATGACTGGGAAATCGGCCTCAGACACGGATTGGCGGTCATCAATGTAATGGCGCCGGATGGCTCGATAAGCGATAAATTCGGCTGGGAAGATGCCGATGAGCCGGAAGCGCAATCCCTGCTCGGAATGGACCGTTTCGAAGCGCGTGAAGCGATTGTCGAATGGTTCCGAACGGAAAATCTTCTTGAGGATGTTCGCGAATATGCCCATGAAGTCGGACACAGCTATCGCAGCCATGTCCCTATCGAGCCGTATCTGTCCGACCAGTGGTATATCGCCGTGAAAAAGCCTATCGAACATTTGAGAAACAAATTCGGTGAAGGTCTAATCAAAGGAACCGATGTGCCGGTGAATTCCCTGGCTGGTCTGGCCTTAAAACCGCTGCTTGATGGCCGCCTTCAATTTATCCCCGAACGCTACGCTAAGACCTACCAGGCCTGGCTGGAAAACCTCCGCGACTGGCCTATCAGCAGACAGCTCTGGTGGGGACATCAGATTCCTGTCTGGATGTTGGTATTCACCACAGCGCATGGTGTGAAATCAGAATATGAACCAGACGATACCCATAAGAAAGACTGCCTTAAGCTTTTGGTTGGTTTTTTAGTATCGTGCAAAATTGAAAATGATATACATTACAAAGATTTTGGTGAAATATTAGAACATTCTTTCTTTGCTTTACGCATTTGTGCTCAGTCACCAAAAGCACAAGAGGCTCTGAATTTACTTGCTAAAATGCCTATGGGCATGAAAAGGGTTAAAAACCTCAATAGGTACAAAGAGTTAAAAAGTAAATTTAAAAATAAGTTTTCTACAGATGCATTAGAAAAGGCTCTCGAATTAACAAAGAAAATGGTGTTGTTAAAGCAAGATGAGGATGTTCTCGATACATGGTTTTCTTCTGCGTTGTGGCCGTTTAGTACAATGGGTTGGCCGGATGAAACGCCTGAGCTAAAAACATTCTATCCGGGCAATGTGCTTTGTACTGCACGCGAAATTATAACCTTATGGGTCTCGCGTATGTTGATGATGGGACAGTACTGTGCCGGTGATATTCCGTTCAGTGATGTATATATTCACGCGATGATACAGGATGGTCAGGGACGCAAGATGTCAAAGAGTCTGGGCAACGGCATTGACCCATTAGTAGCTATCGACAGTCATGGGGCTGACGCGATGCGCTTTACATTGGCCAGCATGACCACCGATACGCAGGACATTCGGATGCCGGTGGAGTCAATGACGTTGCCCGATGGTCGCCGCATAAATACGTCTCCGAAGTTTGACATCGGCCGAAACTTTTGTAACAAGCTCTGGAACGCCTCGCGTTTTGCTTTGATGAATCTTGAGGGGCTCGACCCTGCCAAATTCGACCCTGACAAAATGGATATTACCGACAGGTGGATTCTTTCCCGTCTGGCTAAAACTATTTCCGAGGTCACAGAGTCTCTGGATAAGTTTAAGTACAGTGAGCCGCTAACAGGGCTTTACAGATTTTTCTGGAACGATTTTTGTGACTGGTATCTGGAGTGGATTAAACCGAGAATGCAGGATGAGC
>CAYQKF010000177.1:0-8733 GCA_964417935.1 uncultured Pirellulales bacterium | reverse complement strand
CATTGTAGCCCGAGCAGCACTACAGAATTAACCCACCCATAACTGACCGGTTACATTTCTCTCTTTAATTTTGATTGAAGTTTACGTTTTTCCGGTATAATATTGTTCCACGAGACTGAAAAAAATCTAAGCTCTGCATACAGAATTTAGCTATGGACGCAGCGAAAAAATTCAGACCCAAGACTATATTATTATGGCAAAAAGTGGCAGATAACCCTGAGGCGCAGCGAATCTTGGAATTGTTTCCATCGGCTAATGTTCGGCTAATAAAACACCAGAGGATGCATCCTTCACTATATATGCAACCGGCTCAGGCTCTACTGGCCGGAAAGAGGACTTTGATGATTGGTGCAACCTCGTCTTTTGTAGGATGCTTCGATGGCCGGCTTGGCTCGAATGTTCGTTGCTGTCCTTATTATAAGTTAGTTCCCCTCTCAAACGGTTGTCCCTATTACTGCATATATTGCTATCTGGCATTTGTCTATAGTCAGTACTCTCCTTTCATTAAAATCAATATTAATTACGACACAATGTTCAGGCAGATTCGAAAGACCTTGGCCAATTCCCGTGGTAAGGCCAGCTTTAATATGGGCGAGATGCTCGACAGTCTCGCACTTGACCACGTCACCGGTCTGACAAAACTATTGGTTCCATTTTTCTCTGAGTTTTCCAATGGCTTTCTGATGCTGCTGACCAAAAGCAGTAATATCGATAACCTTTTAAATGTCGAACCAAACAGCCACACTGTCGTCTCCTGGAGCCTAAATCCTCAGCAGATAATAAGTCAGTATGAATTAGGCACGGCCGACCTTGATGAACGGATTAATGCAGCAAAACAATGTCAGGAGCATGGCTATAGAATCCGGATTCGTATCGACCCGGGTATTCTCTGCGCGAACTGGCAAAATGGATATGCCGATTTAATCCGGAAAACATTAACTGTCATCAGGCCTGAAAACATAACGCTCGGCATGTTAAGACTTTTACCCGGCCATTTTCGTCTGGCCGCAGATGCGTATGGCAACCGTGCTCGAAAGCTCTTCAATTATCACTTTGTTAGAGGGGCGTCGGATGGCAAGCTCCGTTATCAACCGAAACAACGTGTCGAATTTTATAATTTCTTAATCGATACCATTCGCAGCTTCGATAAGGATGTTTCTATCAGCCTTTGCAGAGAAATGCCTGAAATATGGAACTTTTTTAAGGATCTCTGCGAACCTAAAAAATGTAACTGCATTGTATGGTAAAATCACGCAACGTAGTTCTATTAAACTACCATTATGGATTACCAACACCAAGGTAAAATGCTCCTTCTACTTTATCGAAAGAACAAAACGCTCTTATGGAACACGGATAACCTTTATACCTCCGCGTTTGAGTATCTCACCGGTTACTCCTTCACTGTCACAGGAAGGACTTCCACCCTTCAAGTAGGCTCGTCGAGCACCTACAATTTTTGCAATCTCCAGTGTGTACTTGGCGCCGTCGATATGAAACTTGGTTACGTCCTGTCCTGTTTCAGGTGCGATTATTCGCAATCGTCCGTCAAGAACTTCTGCTCCACTGCCTTCGAGTTTTTCGCCGGTTCTCGGTGTTGGCATACCGCCAAGCTGCTCCGGACAAACTGGAACAAGAACATATTTTTTCTTCAGTCGCTCGATTAGTTTCTCGCGTTTCTTTGGTTTGCGTCCATGCCAACGACAGGAAATCCCAAGCAAACAGGTACTAATAAGCACAGGTTCCGCGTTGATTCCACAATCAAACAAATAGCCATCGCAACTATGGTTCTTACTTGTCATGCTAAAAGCTTTCTACGATGACACGACGCCAAAACCGATGACGCCAGCCCATGCAAAACTTTAACCGAATACACTTTCCACACTGAATGCAGCCTTCGATCCGTAGCAACTTGGTCGTTCTGTCAAATTGTCGGCATGGGAAGCATTCTATCATACAAAAGCCACAGTTCAAACAATTAATCATTCGTTTGACCAGTATATCAGCAAGTTTTTCGGGTACATCCCAGAATCTTATCTCATTACCCATCCTTGCCCATCTGCCTTCTACTGGTTTCAGATGCTTAGTTGCTATCCACTCGGACTTACGAATCTTATAGACCAATACGCTTGATTGTAATCGATATTTGACAGCACCAATTATATCTTGCGCTTTGTGTCGACGCCAGTAAACAAAGCCGTGACGTTCCAATTTTTCTTGCCGAGTTTTGTATTCCGGTGCTAGCTCTTCAATTATCACTTTGTTAGAGGGGCTTCAGATCACAAGCTCCGTTATCAGCCGAAACAACGTTTCGAATTCTATACTTTCCTAATCGATGCCATTCGCAGCTTTGATAGGAATGTTTCTATCAGTCTTTGCAGAGAAACACCCGAGATTTGGAATGCATTGAAAGGCCGCTGCGAACGGCGAAAATGCAACTGTGTTAATTGGGTACAACTAAGCAACAACATTTTGCCTTATCATCATTTTCTTTGTTGGGATATACAAAAAGCAGTAATACCAATAAGGATAAGTGTCACTCATTTCTCTCTTTGGATAAATTTCCTGAATGGATTTTTCAAAATTACTAGATATGCATAACGCCTTGCTGATTCGGTGGACAAGTCCTGCTCTGTATTTATCCTGTAAAATCAGAATCCTTCCACTGTAATTACATAATTTTTCTACATTGAATAATCCGAGGATAAGTTTATTGAATTCTATTTCTTCATTTAGAGGTGATAAAACATACGAAAAGACTACTATATTGTACTTACCGAGATTAAACCTTATACGCTGAAGCTGTTTTAAATTGTCCGGGAAACCTTTCTGGATACTTATTTTTTGGCCAAGGATGATGTCTCTATTATTTTTTCGAATAGAATTATAATAGTCATTCAACATACGTACGCCTGTCCCAGTACAAATTCTGGAGGTGTCGTTAAGTATATAGTCTATCTTTACTCTTTTGCTTTTTGGCCAAATTTGTTTATCTTTAAGATGTTTGACAAGTGAAGCAAGCATGTCTGTAATTGCTAAAGAAGCAACTGCTGGTCCTGATCCTATATCGAGAATCCTCAAATGCCCCAATCTAATAATATTATGAAAATCTTGAGAGGTAACATATTCTATAAGACTGTTTTGAATTTGAAGATAATGCCTGGCAAAAAATTTGATTAGGAATGCTTTCATAGCCGCAGGACTTTCAGGATAACGTGTTTCATCTTCTGTAACTCTACTTTGAGGAAGGTGAGATATCTGTCGTCTCAGTATTGATTTCGTAATATCGCTCAGTTGCCATATTCCATTAGGACGGAACTCTTGTAATAGCTGATCCTGTAAAGTTATATTCATTTGATAATATCCTTAAAGACACATATTTTGTTCTGCTATAAAAGAATAAACTGTATATTCATATTTTTCTCTATGCTCAAAAAGTCTCATTAGTCGTCTCAGTTTTTGATATTTGTTTTTCGATCGCTCGCAGGCGATACTCGTATGAGATGCTTTTGCTCCAGAGAGATTCGAGCTTTTGTTCAAAATTCTTCTGACATTGCAATAGCATACTCACATCACGCTGTAACAAATCAAGCTGTCTTTGCAAATTGACCCAACTGCCCACAATCAGAGAGGCCAAAAGTACCAACTGAACCATAACAGAAACATTTATCTGTCGATTAAACTGCCACGATTTGGAATTTCCCTCAGCCATCACTTACCTCGGTTCTCGATACTTGATACCTGACGTTTTTTTGTCATTCTGAGGCGCAGCCGAAGAATCTCATCTCTTGCGCCATAAAGAGATTCTTCGCTCCACTTCGTTCCGCTCAGAATGACAGATAGAGCATCGAGTTACGGTTTAACGTGGAATACGTTCTTGTCGCCTACTCTGAACATTACTGCATACGTTCCTGCCGACAGGGTTCCTTGTTGCTGAAACGATTCAGCCAGATTGACCGCCAGCGATTGCTGACCTATTTCAACAGGTATCGAGCCGGCATCACCTATAACTACTGCGACGACGTTATAGAAATTGTATGACGAATTACTTTTGACCTTGACGGCCCACGCAGCCGTCCTGGCGCCGGGTGAAGTGACAACGGATATTTCCTGAATCTGCTCAGAGCCTTGCCGAGCAAGTCTTTCCAGTACCTGTTGACTATCTACAATATTCGCTCCGCTGACCATAATTCTCAACCCCTTTGTCGAACGATTTTCAAATTCGTACACTGCTTTTCAAAGTCCATCTGCACTCGTTCTATCCAGCTTCTGCTTCGGTTATCGCTCTTGCAGGCCAAAAGGTCTCTGCTTTCGGGACTTGTGCTTACTCTGTCACCAACTTTGTAATCAAACACAAGACTCGGTGTCTGTATATCGACGGTCTCGATGGTCTCGGACGAAACCGCTGACCTGTGCCGGACAAACTCATACAAAGCATCGGTATCATCGACCTCGTCCGCAGTGCCGAGCGTCTCATCATAAGGATCCGCAAAGATGCTCTGGTCCGAAACCCTGCGATACTTGAACTGACGGGGCAGCGTAATAATATGCTCAACCATAGGAACTGTTGAATTGACAGGCCCATCGGAAACTATACAAGTTAATCTCTCATCACTAATTACCGAGGCGGTTATTCTGAATTTCAACACTCCTTTCAGCGCCGCCACCCAGGTATCAACATCAAGCCTGTCGCTGCTGAGCCACACTCCGCACTCATTGAGCAGGATATTAAAAGCATGAAGATACTGCCACCAATGCAAGCCGTCATCGAACGATACCTGGAGAAAATAACCTAATGATTTTCCCTGTTTATCGGTGGTTAAAGTTGGTCGGAAGCGCCTACTGCGACGAGCGAAATCACTGCTGCCAAAAATCTTGGAAAAGTCGAACGCATCACCCTGATTGTAAGGAGCGCCACTATAGTTCCCCGCTTCGTTGAGACACCATTTACGATATACATCTTTTACCTGATAGAAATCAGGATTGGTCGAAGGGGAAAATTTATCATAGCTGATGTCCTCAAGGCTGCCGTCCCAGGCCTTGGCCAACTCAAAGGTCGCTTCTATAATTTTGAAGTCGCCTTGACCAATATACTTGTGCGTTATTGGCCAAAAATTTTTCTTGCTGTGCAAAGCTGCGATATTTGTCTTTGATATGCTGAGTTGCTTGCTGGTTTGCTGGCAATTCAGTTCAATAGCTCTGCTTGCGCCATCCTTATAGAACACAATTGCCTGACCAGGCCCGGTCGGCACAAGCCGAGGGACAAACTTGAACCTCAAGCCGATCCTCTCACAGCATCGGTACAGAGCCTTTATCAGATTTAACCCCGTGACGTCGAGGTCGCGAACTACTTGGTTCTCGGTCAACACCCTTAGTTGACCTATATCCGGCGTTTGTAACTGACTGGCCGTCAAATATTCACAAAGCAGATAATCAATTACTTCTGCATAGCTCCAGAGCTTGCCTTGCGATGGTTCAGCACAAAAGCTTGTGTAGCTCTTGCCATTAACTTTTATTGGTTCCGGATTGGCATTGGCCTTACCATCCGGATTAAATGTTGTATCAAGACCAGCCAAAAACACACTGGAATTGCCAGCCTCTGCCAGACGCTGGCCATAGACTGAGACCCGCTTTAAATTCGCGCTGAAATCTCTCGCTACTACTTCTACCTTTTCACCGTCGTACGCCAACTTTGTATCGATGCTTTCTATTTGACCGCAAAAGATTGGGAAACTAAAAGCTGCTGCACCTGGCGGGACACCGTTAAAATATTGCCGGATGCAAACAGTCTTTCCCATAGCAAATAAGGTCTCAATCTCTTCAACAGCCGTTAAGCCGGAACCTGGGTACGCAGCGGGGTTGTAAGCCAATCTGGCCCAGCTAAATTCCGGCCAACCGCTGAGTATAATCTCTATTGGCTCCAGCACCGGACACAATATCCCATCGACCAAAATTGAAATAGAAGCGGCCGGAAGTGCCAGTCGTGTTTGTGCCGATTGGAAAAAGTCGATTCTGTTGGACATAGTTTATTTTGCACCTCGTTTCTTGATACTCGATTCTCGACGAGTATCGAGCATCCGGCATCGAGTATCAAACAGCTTCAGCCCTTAAAATATTGCTTGCGTCGAGACTTGTGGTGTCAAGCTGGATTCTCAGCCGCGCTAAAGAACTACTCTCTATATCGCTGGCATCTTCAGGTCTTATAGCAAACAAGTATTTGCCTGCTTCCAGTGCGCTAGTTTGGTGGCTGTAGAATTTTCGCCCCTTATAACCGATTGTAGCCAGGGGGTTTTGATAGTTAATTTGCCCAGTCCGGTCATCATAATAAACATTGAAACATACCGGCTGCGACTTTTGTGCGAGGGGGCAATAGAACCAAACAAGCTGTATCTTGTTGCCATCTACGAGTTCGGCTGCTGAATCGAAAACTTTGTTTGGTTGCGGCTCCGCCAGATTACCGTTTGAATCTATTGAAACCTTCACTGCAGCAGTTAGGGTGTGTTCTTGATAGCCGCTGTTGTTGAGCCGACGAATAACATAAAAGTATGTCGAATTGCTGTTGTGCGAAATGTAGCTGGGCGGTGAGATCTTGCAAGCTTCACTCTCGGCCACAGCCAATATGTTCACAAAATCTATTTCTCCCATACTGGAACCGCGGTAGAGCACCGAGCAGCCGGCAATACGAACCCAGAACCAACCCAAACTCAAGGTCGTACCAAGCTTAAAAGCATTGGCAGTCATTCCATTAAAGAGCGTTTCTCTTAACCAACTCCTTTCTGTTTCCAGTCGGTCGCGAATTGAATTTAGTAGCGCCTCGACATCAGAGATGCCTGCTACAGTTCCACTAACTTTTCGCGTTGCTTTTGCTGTTGCGCTTAAGGACGATAGAGCCGCAGAAGTGCCCGCAAGATTGACGATTTGGCCGCCTATCAGCTCCGGTCTTATTCTTCTGTCAAATATACAAAACGGCTCTCGGTAGAGTAAGGCAATTTCCTGAGCGGTAAGGGCACGATTGAAAACCATAAAATTATCAATTACACCGTTGAACCCATCGGGTGGTCGTCCACCTATTCGATATGATGTTGGTGCTGTACCACCCATAATGCCTGTTCGTGGTGAACCGGTATCAAAGACACCATTTACATAGTGTTTGACATTTTGTTTATCATAAGTTACTGCCAGATTCCACCACGTATTTGCCGCAAAAATTCCTGAAGTACCAAAATAATAATCGACACCACTATCGTCAGCTTTTCTTAATGTTAAGCGGGTTGTGTTAGAGGCGTCCGCTATTAACCAGTTTGGTTTTGTGTACAATCCCTCATAAATAGTATGAGTAGTAGGTGAACCGCTATTATATTTAAGCCACGTAACAAGAGTAAACGGTGTAGTTCTAACATCCAGCGTTTCATTTGCGGCACAATTAACGTAATCACCGCTATCGTCAAACGTTAGACCCATTCCGAACTTTCCGGCAGTCCAGGAGGTATTATCCTGAAGTGTACCTATATTTCCATTCCTGCTTAAATCAAAGACTGTACCTCCCGTTCCTTCATTGCACAGCCAGCATCCGACCAAACCACGAGCAAGCGGGTGGCTCTTGTTTAATCGTAACCCTCTTGTAGGTTTAAACAGCACTTATCTGACTCCAATTCTAATCATAATTAAACGCTTATGTTGATTGATAGTTCCAGCACTGGACGTATGCTCTCACATCGTGACTGTCCGTTGAACCAGTTTGCTGCACGCTGATTCTGAAGTGTGCGAGGTCTTTGATGACGAAACTCAACTGCTGCGGATCAACGCCTTTATCTCCCTGCATCTCCCAGATGGGCGTATCGTCGTAGTTAGTACCATCGAGAGAACCGTACAACTTAATCTTGACCTCGTCGGTGGGGCTTGTATCGTAGTTGATTTCTACGATAACGTGAGCACCTTCATAGCCGTTTGTTTCGAGGTCAACATCTGAAGAATATGATTCTGTGGTTCCAGACAAGGTTATGTAACTATCACCTGTCCCAATTATCTGGCTTTGTGAAGCCCATTGTTTCTTTATAGTGGCCATTAGCTGATCTCCTTTCCCCGCTTCTTCGCCCCCGCCGGCAACAAGCAGGGGCAAAACGGCGGGGATTTAATCTAAGGTTACATCCAGGTCGCCCGCCGCAAATTTAGCTGTATCTCCACTACTGATTGACTTGGATACACTTAATGCGCCGTGAGCTAACATATTGCCGGCGCTTGCGGCATCAAATAAGGCAAAGTGGGTTATCGTTCCCCAGTTGCCGGTTGCTTCCGGGAAAGTGATATCATTGGCATTGGCAATTGCTCCACCGGATGCAACATTCCAATCAGCACCGGAAGCGGCAACTCGTGCGTAGGAATTACCACTTGGCTCAGCCAGTCCGGATGCGTCATCGGTAGGGTCTGCTGTTGATAATCCGACGTAGATGGTAGGTGGTGTATAACTACCTTTGCCAAAAAGATGGTCTAAAATCTCATTTTCCCAATAATCCGCAAAACTACCCATTTTGTATCTCCTCAGTGTTTATAATTTTTTTCAAGTCTTCTGCAAAATCGAGGTTAGGCATAACTCTTATAGTTTTTATCAGCTCGGCGTCCTTGTGATAGTTGCTGCCGCATCGGTAGGGGTATGAGTCAAAAGGACAGTTTGCCCGTCGTTATCGTAGTATTTGATTTCTCCGGTCGATTTGTTTTGGACAGCTTTGTTGGCAAGCA
>CAYQKF010000176.1:0-8851 GCA_964417935.1 uncultured Pirellulales bacterium | reverse complement strand
GGAAAATTTTTTAAAAATCGTGGTTTCACCGCCTAACTGCGAAAGTTGGGCTAATTTACCTGCCTATAAGGCAGCAGATATTTACGTGCCTATAAGGCACCTATACATCTGTAGAGAACGCTCTACAAATCAACCCTTTTTATGCCAATCAAACCCAATCTCCAAGACACCCAAATGAGCGTAAATTCAATATTAACAAAGGATTATGGAAGAAATGACATTTTCTCAGTCCCGGAAAACAAACCCAATTCAAACCCAAACAAACCCAATCTCGAAACAACTTCAGGGGGGGCCCCATAATCGCAATCTGCTTCGGCTACAATTGCATTTTCGTCACTCGTCTCGGAAGTCCCGGGATAATTTTCTTGATTTGAGGGACTTAATTTGATAGAATGAAAAATAATCGCGAAAATGTGCAAGTTCTGAGGAGGATAGAGATGAACCCGTGGGTTGAAACCGCAGGTGTTGTCTTGGTAGCGGTGTTGGGTGTTTTTCTTGGCAGGTTATTTTCGGGTCTTCGAAAACCTTACTGGCTGTTGGGCTATTTTCTGCCCCTTATACTAATCGCAATGCTGGTCCTGGTCAGGTGCAATAATGTGCTGCGCTTTGTCCAGCCGTTCTGCTGGATCGCAGCCGGGCGGGTTAAGTTCGTCATTTTATCTTTAGTTGTTACAATGGGTCTGACCGTTCCGCTATCACGTCTGCCACGTAAATGCGAGAAACTGCTGGTTTGCGTCCTGATGGCCATAGTCGTAACCTGGTTCTCGGTTTTGCCTTTTCTTGTTCCAGCTTTGATTAAGAACCATCTCTCGAATATCAAAACAAGGCTTAATTCCAACGGTATCTGCTTTCAGACAACAGATTATACGTGTGGCCCGGCAGCGGCGGTAACAGCTCTTGGGAGATTGGGTTTATCCGCCGACGAGGGAGAAATAGCTGTACTTTCTCATACCAGTCCGGTCGCAGGGACGCTCCCGACTTGCCTTTCCTCAGCTCTGCAAAGTCGTTATGGTGACGCTGGCCTAAAATGCCGGTACCGTCGCTTTGATTCAATCGAGCAGCTAAGGAATGCTGGTCTTACGTTAGCTATGGTAAGGGATGCGTTTCTTCTGGACCATTGCCTGGCTATCCTGGAAGTTTCGGACCACACAATCACTGTGGCCGACCCCGTTGCTGGTACGAAGTTGATGTCCCATGAGCATTTCGAGAAAATCTGGCGATTTTCCGGCATTGTCTTAGAGCGAGACCATGCTCAGAGCATCTAATAAACCCACCCAATTTGCGGATTTCTTCACAAGCTGTGACATACCGTTGTCACAGTGCGGATATAAATATGGCTAAATCGTATTAGGATAACAGATATTATCTACAGATGCGGTGAACATGGTCAGCGCAATAATAAACTTATAAGGCCCCCCGGCTGAGCTTACTCTTACAGGGGGTAGTTCAGCCGGGCTTATCTTAATGCCTTACTCAAACAGACCATTTACCTAATCATTCGATGCGTTTTCTGTAAAGCCGGGTCTGCAAAGCGCCTTTCCAGGCAGTCCAGTTTGAATCGCCCGGCTCGTTGTCAATCGCCGCTTTTACCTGGTTTATTTTAGCGTCCAGGTCGTCAATATAATAGACCATAAAGGCCTCAGCCGTCGCCGGCAGCTTTGGTGAGCCGAATTCATATTGGCCGTGATGTGAGAGGATAATATGCCCGAGAGCATCCATGACCGTTTGCTCGATTTGCGTGCCCTTAGCCCTCAGCACATCAGCCTTTTGATTTATCATAAGAAGGCTTTTGACAATATGGCCGATTAGCTGGCCCGAATCTGTGTATGAAAAGGCCATATCATACGAGAGCTCTTCGGTCTTGCCGATATCGTGAAGAAAAATCCCTGCCAAAACCAGGTCAGTCTGCACTTCCGGATACAACGGTAATATCGCAACAGCCACGCGCAGCATACTGTGTGTGTGCTCAAGCAGTCCGCCGATATAACTATGGTGGAGCTTCATCGCACCGGGAGCATTGCGGAATTTCTCCATCAGCTCAGCATCGTCCAGGAACTGGCCGACCAGTGCCTTCAACTGTGGATTTTTTATTCGGCCTACTATCTTTTTTACACCCTCGAACATCTGCTTTGTGTCTTTATCCGTTCGCGCTAGAAAATCGTCTATGCGGACCTCACTTGCATCAACGACGCTGATGTTATTTATAATGATTTGCAGGTTGTTCTGGTAAAGCTCGCTTCGGCCCTGTATATAGACAAAGCCTGGCTTCGGCAGCGCCTTATAAATCGTTTCAGTTGCCTGCCACATCCGCCCGTTCAATTGTCCGGTTCGGTCCGAAAGGAACATTGCTATGTATAAATCGCCTCGTGTTGTGCTCCGCAAAATTGGGTCCCTCACGATATAAATATCGTCGATTGCCTCTCCCGCCCCGATCTGGTTGATGAATTTGTGTGCCATTGAAAACTCCGTACTTGATATTCTCGGTTCGATATTAGCACTCTGTAACACGCGATTTGAGTAGTTGTCATTGCGGGGCCTTTTTCAAAGGCCGTGGCAATCTCATGGCATCGAACAATAAAGATTGCTTCCCCTTCGACCCATTCGGCTACCCCTTCGGCTTCGCTCAGGGCTACGGCTAATTCAGGGCAAGCTTTTGTTCGCTTAGGGCTAAAGGCTCTTTTCGTTCGCAATGACACTGGTCATTTGAGCTGTTACAGAGTATTAGCGCCCCAATCATATTGTCTGAGGGGCCTTTATGCAAGCTCCGTTATAAATTCTGTAATGAATAATATTATACGAAGACCGCTGCCCCGCACCAATTGTCCTGTGGAAAAAGAGCGCCATCTGCGTTCGATGTGGATGGCTCCCGCTAAGGCTCAATTGGTGCGGGGCAAAACGGCGGGGTCAGTTAGTTTTGTTTTTCTGTTGATAGTGCCGAGCGCAGACTATATCATTTCTTATGAGTTTTCGCTAAAGGTAGCGCATAGAAAAAGTAACTATACAATAAATCCAGTGAACTATATATGAATAGGAGGCCTCTATGATGTATCAAGAATGTTATAGCAAGGTGAGCAAGAATATAAGAGCAAAGTGCGCAAAACAATTTTTGATTTTTGCACTTATGACTTGTTCTTTTGTTTGTGGGGTGTCAGTGGCAGGGGACTTTGTTCCTTTCGTAATTCCTGCAAAACCAAATGCCGACTCGCTGATTGCGGTTACTTCTTTTGAGCCTATCAGGACCGATAGCAGCCGCTTGCAGGCAGCCGACGGGCACTTCTATCGCAATGGAGAGCGTGTTCGCCTTTGGGGTGTCAACCTGTCGTTTGGGGCGAATCTGCCCAGGCATGAGGATGCCCCGTATGTTGCTGCCCGCCTGGCTGCGGCCGGCGTCAATACCGTCCGATGTCACCATATGGACAGCGCCCGCTGGCCCCGCGGACTGTGGAACGCCAAGGACGGCAAAATCATCACGCCGGAAGCGCTTGATAGACTCGATTATTTTATTGACCAACTGGCTCGCTATGGGATTTGTGTCAATATCAACCTTCACGTCGGCCGAGCGCACAGCGAATATTTAGACTTGCCCAAGGCCAACCGTCAATACGATAAAATCTCCAATATCTTTACGCCCGCGCTGATTGATGCTCAGAAAAAGTATGCCCGCCAGTTGTTGACCCACATCAACCCGTATCGCAAGGTCCGTTACGCCGATGACCCCGCTGTGGCGATTGTCGAAATTACTAATGAAAACAGCTTCTTTATGTGGGGTAGTGAGGCCACGCTGCGGACACTTCCCCCATACTATGCCGATATTCTGCAAAAAAAATTCAACACCTGGCTTAAAGAAAAATACGGTTCGGACCAGAAGCTGCGCAAGGTCTGGGCCGAGGGCGTCGAGCAGCTCGGAAGCGATCTTCTGACCAACGGCAACTTTCGGACGACCGGGCCGGGCAAAAGTATCCCAACAAACTGGAACCTGGAGCAGCATTCAGGTTGCAAAGCTTCGATGTCACGCCGGCGCTACGGGTCCCGGGACGCGCTGCGTATTGAGATTGATAAGGCCGACGACACAGAATGGCACCTTCAGTTAAACCAGGGGGGTATTTCTATAAAGGCCGGGCAATATTACACGGTTGTTTTCGAAGCTGCCGCAGATGAATCCAGGAAGATAAGTTGCGGCCTCAGCCAGGTAAACAGTCCCTGGAGTAATCTTGGCCTGTCACGAGGAGTGGAATTAAGTAAAAAGTGGCAAACGTTTCGTCTCGGCTTTGTTGCCAAGGCCGATGATGATAATGCCCGTTTGAGCTTTAGCTTCGGTGCCGGCAAGGTCCCGGTGTACCTTGCGAATGTGGAGTTTCGTCCCGGCGGTCGGGTAAGTCTGCAGAAGGGTGAATCCATCCGAACCGGCAGCGTTACAGTTTTCGCCGACAATGAAAGCCCCACCCGCACCCTCGACCGGATGCAATTCTTAGCGGAAACGGAAAAGGCTTACTTCGATGAGATGCGAAACTTCGTCAAGGATGACCTGGCTTCCAAAGCGCTTGTAACCGGTACGGTTGTCTTCGGGCCTCTTGGATTGTATGCCCAAAGTGATATGGATTTTATTGACACCCATGCCTATTGGCAGCATCCGAGATTTCCGGGAAGGCCGTGGGACAGCAATAACTGGATTGTTGAACAAAAGCCTATGACCGATTACCCCGCCGAGGCAACGCTGTTTCAATTGGCCGCCAAACGTCTCCTCGGCAAACCTTTCACCGTCAGCGAATATAACCATCCTGCTCCTCTTGATTCGCAGGCGGAATGTGTTCCTATGATAGCTTCATTCGCCGCCGCCCAGGACTGGGACGGCGTCTGGCTATATACTTACTCCCACAGTTCGGACGATTGGGACAGAGAGAACTTGAACAGCTACTTTGACATCGACACAAACCCTGCCAAGTGGGGCTTTATGCGGGCAGGAGCGGCTATCTTTCGTGAGGCGATAGTGACACCACTTGAGGGACATCTGGTTGCGGTTCTAAGTCAGTCATCAGATGTTGTGCATCAGTTGGCGCAACTACATCTTAAGTATGACCGTGACATGTTAGATATTGTTAATGCTCTCTGTGATGCCACACGCCAGAGGGTGCTGAGTAATCCGTTGTATGTAAGTCTTCGACCTTCATCCGGCGTAGAGCAAACAGACCAGTCTTTCGCAGAATTGATATGGTCGGTTGAAGACGGTAAGGGCTTATATATTGCCCAGGCCGGTGCAGGAGTTCTGGCGGGAGACACAACCAGATTCGCACGATGCCAAATCGATGACCCTGCCTATGCGGTAATTACAGCTACTCCGCTTGACGGTGTATCCTGGTTGCGCAGCAGAAAAATACTTATCACCGCCTGTGGGCGATGTGAAAATGCCGGTATGAAGTTTTCCGAGGACCGCCGTACTGTCGGCCGAAACTGGGGCGGGGCGCCTGTTCAAATTGAAGCGGTGAAAGGCACAGTAGAAATACCGAGTGGAAATTGGCGGTGTCAGGCGCTTGGGCCGGATGGCCTGGCTAAAGCCGATGTACCTGTTCGGTCTGAGGATGATAGTAACTATATTGTTCTGTCGCCACAGTACGAGACGATGTGGTATCTTCTAACGCGGATTTCAAAACAGGAATAATTTATATTTGTTCGTTCTATTTACGTTTCTCGATTGAATGGAGGACATAATGAACAAGAAAAGCTTTTTTGTAGGTTTCATAGTTATCGTTTCAGGCTTGTTTATCACCGGGACGGTTGCGGTGTCTGCTGCGGGGCAGGCATCCACCTCCGGCGGACTGGTCCTTTTTGATTTTGCCGGGAGCTTTGATATCGGCTCGGTTATAACGAGCGACGCAAAGGCTACCCTGTCCGGAAGTGGGGCGTTGCGTATTGAAACCGGCCATAAAGAACCGTGGCCCGGCATTACCTTAAAAGCGCCGGCAGAGAAATGGGACATGTCTAAGTACGAGTATATATCCATCGACGTTAAGAACCTCGGGACAAAACCGGTTACGGTTTACTGCCGAGTGGACAACCCCGGCGCAGACGGCAGCAAAAACTGCGTAACCGATAGTATTGCCCTGAGTCCGAAGTCGGCCGGAACACTTGCAGTACGACTGTTTCCCACACCCTGGCGGCTTTCTGAGCCGGCCGAGCTGATTGGTATGCGGGGAGCGCCGGTGCATTCCGGCAAAGTCGATGCCTCAAATATTACCCAGTTGCTTGTTTTTGTTCGCAAGCCCGGTATCGACCATGTGTTTGAGGTCAAAAGTATCCGCGCCGGCGGCCGCGTCGAGACACTGGATGTAAAGACTTTCTTTCCCTTCATCGATGAATTCGGCCAATACATCCACAAGGATTGGCCCGGCAAGACGCACTCTCTAAAAGAGATGATTGCACAGGGTAAGGCTGAGGAAAAAGACCTTGTCGCTCATTCTGGGCCGACCAGCCGCAACAAATATGGCGGCTGGCTCGTCGGACCAAAGCTCGATGCCACGGGCTTTTTCCGTGTGCAAAAGTACGATGACAAGTGGTGGCTGGTAGACCCGCAAGGCCGACTATTCTGGTCGCACGGTATCGATTGCGTCCGGAGCACAAACGCCACGCCGATCACCGACCGTGAACATTACTATCGCAACCTGCCCGAATCCAACTCACCATTTGCAAAGTTTTATGGTTCCGGTAGCTGGGCACCACACGGATATTACAAGGACCATTCACCATATAAGACCTATGATTTCAGTCAGGCCAACTTCCTGCAAAAGTACGGGCGGGATTGGGAAAACCTCTTTGCCGAGATAACCCATCGCCGGCTCAAAAGCTGGGGAATAAATACCATCGCCAACTGGTCGGACAGTGACATATATCTGATGCGCAAAACGCCATACGTCTGCACTATCAGCTACAGTTCAAGAAGTCTGGAAGGCTCGCAGGGCTATTGGGGCAAGTTCTACGATGTATTTGACCCGAGCTTCCGGCAGAGGCTACGTGAGAGATTGGAACGGGAAAAGGGCAGGGCCATCGACGACTCGTGGTGCATCGGATATTTTGTCCATAATGAAATAGCCTGGGGTGACGAAGTGTCGCTGGCGGCAGCCGCCTTGATTTCTCCTGCCGACCAGCCGGCCAAAAAAGTTTTTGTCGAGGACCTCAAGGCAAAGTATGGAACTATCGACAAGCTCAACGCAACCTGGGGAACAAAACACCCAACATGGCAGACCTTGCTGCAAAGCCAGCAGGCCCCGGACAAAAAGAAAGCCTGGGCGGACCTGACAGCTTTCTATACCAGGACCGCCGAGACTTATTTCAGTACCATCCGCGAGGAGCTAAAAAAAGTTGCTCCGAACCAGCTCTATATGGGCTGCCGGTTTGCCTGGGTGAACGACCGGGCCGCGCGGGCAGCGGCGAAGTTCTGCGATATCGTCAGCTACAACCGTTATAGCTATAGCGTAAGTGAGCACCGTCTGGCGGACGGTATCGACAAGCCGACTATCATAGGTGAGTTCCACTTTGGTGCGCTCGACCGCGGTATGTTCCATACGGGCCTGAGGAAAACTGCCAATCAGCAGGACCGTGCCGATAAATACAAAAGTTACGTCCGAGGGGCACTCCAGAATCCGTATATTGTTGGTACGCACTGGTTCCAGTACAAAGACCAGGCCACGACCGGCCGCGGCGATGGCGAGAACTATCAGATCGGCTTTATTGATATCTGCGATAAGCCCTACCCTGAGATAGTCCGGGCCTGCCGTGAGGTTGGATACAGCCTCTATGAATATCGGCTAAAAAGCAAGTGATACCAAAAGTTAAAAGTGCCTAAAATGTAAAGTGCCTAAAGTGCCTAAAGTGTAAAGTGCCTAAAGTGACACTTACGTGTCATCCCTTCGGCAAGCTCAGGACAAGCTCTGAGGCGAAGCCGAAGGATCTGGCCAACGAAAAAGAGATTCTTCCCCTTCGGCTTCGCTTAGGGCTAAAGGCTTTTTTCGCTCAGAGTGACAGCTTCGCTGTCACTTTAGCTCACTTTAGCTCACTTTAGCGCTGCGCTGTACGAAGTATCCCTTTCGGGAGTTGCAAATAATACTTTTAGTGTTTACCCCGTTAGATAATTCCAAAGACATTTCATATCTAACGAGATAGAACTCTCAAGTCAATTAAAATAGTCGATTTATGGGTTCTAATGAATGCCAGACGATGATTGCAGCCGCTCGTAACGTCTTTGGGCATACAGCAGAGAAAACACTTCGGGCTATTGACACAGCATGTGATAAGTTCGCTCAGAACACAGAAGCTGCGTCATCCGGCGCCGCATCGACGGAAAGGTTTGGCAGTTAGTGTGTCGGTTTGGCCTGCCCCCTGACGGGTGGCCGCGGGTCCAGAGGAGACATTGTAGATATTTAAACCGGATAGCCGTTCTACTTTTGTTGGTATTATCGTGCTGGAAAGACATAGCGATAGTCAAACATCTTGCAAAAAGAAGATATTTACTTTCAGAGAGGTATGGAATAAATCGTCGAACAAAGTCTGTCGTTACTGCAGTTGAAATCGAGTGCATGCTACTATCGAGCGTGGACATAGCGGCTGCGAATATACCGGCAATAACAAACCCGGCTAAGCCAGGTGGCATCTGCCGAGCGATGAACAAAGCGAAGATCTGGTCGGTCCTTTCGAGAGGAACTAAACGCTGTGGATTGGCTTTGTAGAAGACAAATAGTCCCGTGCAAACTAACAAGAACAGTACGCCTGCGAAGATTGCCAGGAAGCCGTTAAGCCAGATGGCCTTGGCTGCCTGCCTCTCATCCGGCGTAGTCAGGTAACGCTGGATGACCGCCTGGTC
>CAYQKF010000175.1:0-9137 GCA_964417935.1 uncultured Pirellulales bacterium | reverse complement strand
GGGGAAATTTTTTAAAAATCGTGGTTTCACCGCCTAACTGCGAAAGTTGGGCTAGCGCCTGAACAACTTGATTTTCATCGTTTACGGCTTTCTGGATAATCCGGTCAACATACGCGTCGGTGAATGTGCCAAGGTCTTTAGAAGTCACAAGTTCTTTGATATCTTTGCTGTCTTTTGGTATTCTGTATTTTCCCTGACTCCGTAAGCGCCGAAGCAACTGACGACACACTTCCTCCATGCCGAATGTCGTTTTGTGGTAATAGACAGTGCGGTGCATAAAGAAGCGAGCAAGCAGGAGCTGCTCAGCAGCAGGTATAGCTTTCTCAGATATCCCTAACATCCCAGAAGGACTAACTTTCAAATTGTTGAGCAGATAATTGATATCAATCTGACCATAAGGAACACCAGTGGCCTGGGAATCACGCAATAGATAATCTAATCTATCCATATCGAGGCTGCTATGAACCAGCTTGCTCAATTGCAAGCTTTTCTTGCTTTTTGTCGGCCTCTTGGGTCCAAAGAGATTTGCAATTTCTTTGGCTCTTTTCTTGCCTCCAAGTGCCTCGATGAGGTCGCTCTGTTTATTTACGATAAATGTGCCCACGAGGTCGTGTTCAGGATACGGATCTCCACTTCTATCAAGAGTTTTCTTTTCCATTTGGGCCCCCTTAACCTGTTCTTCTGTCAATCTGACCTTGTCGATTCTCTCCATGAGATGGGAGTAAGGATAATGCCCAATATCGTGCAAAAGGGCCGCCAGGCGGAGGTCTTCTTCCTGTTTGTCCGAAAGCTTAATCTGCCCACTGGCTTTAGCAATTTCGGTAATCCTTTCCATTATTGCGAGCGCACCGAGGCTATGTGCGAACCTTGTGTGCGTGGCATTAGGGTACGCCATCTGGCTCATCGCAAGCTGCTTCAGGTGGCGTAAACGCTGAAATGATGCTGTGTCAATAACTTCAAGTTCACGCTTTTTGAGATGAATATCCCCGTGAATTGAATCAACAACTAATTTATCGAAACCGTCACGCTTGGAGGAGGCCATAAGTCTTCAACTCCCCTAGCGCCTTTTTGACGTCCTCCTCGCTGAAATCTTTTTTGAATAGTTTCAAAGTTGTAGTGATCCGGTTGGTATCGACTTTAGAAACCTGCTTGCGTTCAATCAGAAAATGGACCGACGCCAATAACTCCAGCTTTTTAGCAAGCTTATCCCGCTCAGGTTCTGTAAAGATGCCTCGTATTCCTTCCAGTCGTTGCGAAGATCTATCGTCCAACTTCCATCCTTCGGATTCGTCAAGACCAACTGAAACGTCTGTGGAGATAGCGTATTCGTCGCGAGTCAGGGAGGGGCTATAAGGGCCATAAAGGTACCAGTGATAGTAGTAACCCAGGTGGACTCCGGCGGCCTGCGCCAGATAAACCGATTTTTGCATTATTAAGCGGTCTTGAAAGCCATCTATTTTGAATGGCAAGTTCAAACCGTCAATTGTAAGCTTTACGCCAATTTGTTGCCGATCCATAACAACACTCCCTGATTAAGAATTAAGGTAAGATTAGTCCACTTATTATTAAATAATACCGAATGGCGGTTCGTTAAGCAGTGTATGCTTTAGTGAATAGCGGTTTTTGGCCCAAGAATGCACTTTTCAGATACCCAAAAGTCTCTAAGCAACCACCATTCTTAAATAATACCTATTTTTTATCGACTAATCAACCCCCTTTGTATTATTTTTTTCACAGTCCTGCGAGAAAATATTGGGTATAGATAATCGCCAATTTCTATTGACTATTTTTTACCTATTATTTACTATTTTCAGTATCTAAAAGTCAACGTTCAAATTTTAAGGTGTGAAGAGTTTTTTTAGGTGAGGCAAGTCTTATGGACAATAATCGACGGAAGTTTCTGAAAATGGTGGCCGCCGGAGCGGCCGCGGCGGCACTGCCTGCGTATGCACAACAGCCGAGGAAGAGAATAAACAGCAAATCTGTCGCACAAACGGTTCTGCCGCGCTGGCGAGGTTTCAATCTGCTGGATATGTTCACAATGCGAAGCAAAGGCGATTTCCGGGAAGATGATTTCCGCTGGATACGCGACTGGGGCTTTGGCTTCGTTCGTTTACCGATGTGCTATCGGCTGTGGATAGAAGACGGAGACGACTACAAGCTCTACGAGCCAATGTTAGAGAAACTCGACCGGGCTGTGGAGCTTGCCGGCAAATACGGTCTGCACGTCAGTCTGAACTTTCACCGCGGGCCGGGATATTCGGTGAACAGGGAATTCACCGAGCCGTTCAACCTCTGGAAGGACAAGAAGCCGCTCGACGCATTCTGCTTCCACTGGCAGATGCTTGCTAAGCGCTATCGTGGTATTTCGAGAGATAAGCTCAGCTTCGATTTAATCAATGAGCCGCCTTCCATTGGTGAACGTATGAGCCGGGCCGACCATGAGCGGGTAGTTCGGACTGCGGTGGCGGCCATCCGTGAAGTAAATCCCGACCGTATTGTCATAGCCGATGGTATAAGCTGGGGTAATGAGCCTGCGCCGGAGTTAGCCGACCTCGGAATCGGCCAGAGTACACGGGCGTATCAGCCTATGTTTATCAGCCACTATAAGGCTTCGTGGGTTCGCGGCGAGAAGTTCCCTATGCCGGCTTGGCCAGGCCACGGCTGGGACCGCAAACGCGTGGAACAGCACTACCAGAAATGGGCTGACCTTGCCAAAAAAGGTGTTGGCGTACACTGCGGCGAAGGCGGCGCTTATAACAAGACGCCGCACAAGGTGGTGTTAGCCTGGCTGCAAGATGTCCTGGAGATTCTTACCGGCCATGGCATCGGCTTAGCCCTTTGGAACTTCCGCGGGTCATTCGGCATTCTCGACTCCGGCCGAAAAGACGTCGAGTACGAGGACTTCCACGGCCATAAGCTCGACCGCAAATTACTGGAACTACTGCAGGAATTCGAATAATCGAATGTTAGGATAATTATGAGGCTAACGACTGAAGTGGATTCCTTACCCATAATAACTTGCGCTCAAAATCGAGCACAATCACAGTTTCTCTAAAGAAACCCATTCCCAGCGTAAACTCGTCCTGTCCGTACGGAGTATCGTCGGCTATGACGTGAATCCGGGCGTCATTTATCGGGATATTTCCCAGGGTGAGTTTTTCTACTGTAATCATTTTGCACGGTAGCATGCCGAAAAGGGGAGTTGCCAGTCTGGCTTTTTCCTGGTGACGCAAGTGCAAACCTGCAGAGACCTTTGACCATATACTTTCCGTGAGAATCAATCCCGGGGCGGCACCTGTATCAAGCTTTATGCGCCGCGGTTGGCCGACAAGTGGGATATCAACTATCAATCTGGCGTTTTGCTTTTCATCGTGCTCTATTGTCATCGGGTACTGATGCCATTGATTGCTGTCTTGTGGATTAAATGAGTTGTTTGCAGCGAATTCCACCTCTCGCGTGACATTGTCGATAAGTATATAGCTGAATTCTTTCATCAGGCCAAGACCGAGATTGATTTTCTTTTCCTCCCATCTTGTGTGGCCGAGCACACGCCTTTCATAATGCGCTAGCCAGTATACACAGGCGGGGCGCACTATTGTGAGGGCCCCTATCTTGAGCTTGTCGAGGTGACAAAGTCCGCCGACTTTCTTGCCAAGTCCGTCTATCCGGTAGATTTTTAATCCAGCATCCAGCACAACAGTATCGGTAACTGCAAGATATTTAGTGACTCCGCTGTCTATTACGACCGGATAACTCTTTCCATTGTTCACTTCTGCCAATACCTGAACGTTTGGAGAGTTCTCACGCATTTTCACACGGCAGGAGCCTTTCAGATATATGTCTGTTTTTTCCCATTTGACATTCACGCGGCTGGGTTCTCGGCTGATTATCTCGAAAATGTCGTTGTTCGAATCCAGAATACGAACACCCGGTACGGATTCCAGGTCATCTGTAGAAACATATACCGTCTTATCTGTCCATCGCATAGCTAATATGAGCACCCAGCAAAGAGTAATAAGCGCCACCAGAGAGATTATCGCAATAGTCTTTTTCCGCATCAGAAACCTCAAAAGATACTTCAAAAAACGCCTTAAAAAGACTGCAACATTATAGTAGACGTCTGAAAGGTCTTTTTGTTACAGCAAGAATTGTATTTTGAACGTGAAAAAACTAAGAATCCGCGTTCTCGTATTGAAATACGGCCTCAATCGAAATCCCAAAAGTTTGGGCTATCTTAAAAGCAAGGGGCAGCGAAGGGGCATATTTCCCGGATTCGATGGCAATAATTGTCTGGCGAGTTACACCTGCTTTATCAGCCAACTGCTGCTGGGTCATTTGGCCTTTCTCAAAACGCAGCCGACGGATATTGTTACTAAGTTTGTTACTGCCCATCCTTGCTCCCCCAGCCGTACTGTATAAGGATAGTCACTGACTCTGCGAAAAAAATACTCAAAGCCGCCAGAACGAATATTGTGAAGATCCAGCCGATAGGTATTGAGCTGCCAAAACCAACAATTGACAGAGAGATCATGACTTCTGAAAAGAGGACTAAGAAAAACGTTATGAAGCCGGCCAAAGTGCCCCTTTTATGAATATAACTATCACGCTCATCATAATGCAGGCCGCCCCGTTTAGCTACCTTCGCGCGAAATATATATGATGCCACCAGGAAGGAACAAAGGATTAATGTCACTGAAGAAGCAATAAGGCGTGTAATCAAGAAATCACTTATAAGAAACTGGATTAGTTGGAGCGCTAAACCTGCTGTCGCTACACTGAGATTAAGCAAGGCTATTTTCTGTAGTTTATTCATAATTTTTCTCCTTTATCCCTCCAGCCGTACTGAATCAGGGAAGCCAGACCCTGCACAAACGTGAAAATGACAAGACCCCCCAAAAGTGTCAGGGGCATCACGTTAACGGAGATAGAGCCATGTGGACCAACGATGCACCAGGCAATCACGCATGCAGCAACGAAATATAACCAAAGCACGACATACGCGGCCATAACCGCTTTTTTGTGGATTAATTGGTCCCGCTCATCGAAACTAACCTTCTTTTTTCCTTTGCGGATTTTGCCGCAAATAAAAGGAAATAACCAAAATAAGCCACCCCAGATGACAATGCTTGCAAACATAAATACTGGCGCGAAGGATATCCCCCTGTCATAAGCAATAAATACGGCGACTCCACCTGGGATGAGAAAACAAAGTAATCCTAAAAAGAAATAAATCCATGATTCTACCTTTGTTTGATTCATGATTTTTCTCCTCTCCAGCCGTACTGAATGAGTGCGGCGACGGATTCCACTATTATCTTAAGACCTACGCCCACCAGCGGTATTATGGGCAACGCAAGAGGCGGGAAGCTGCCCCTGGGCCCGACCACAAAGTAACAAACCATGATGGTCGCCACCATGCCCAGACCAAAACCTGTCCAGCCAAAAAGATTAGCTCTGTGGTGTATCTGCCCGTCCCTCTCGTCAAAGTCCACTTCCTTGTCCGCTTTGCGAAAAATAGTCTTTGCCATTCCCACAAGGACCAGCGAGATAATGATTACGACAGTTACGCGGTTCGGGGGCATCAAACGCTCTTCAGGCGGAAGTGTCCCTGCCGCTACCACGCTAATTACCGAGCCCGCTACTATTACGATCAGATTAAACCACGCGATTTTCTGCCATCTATTCATGATTTTTCTCCTTTGCCTGTGCGACTGTATTGAACCAAAACCGCTACTGAGTAAACCAACATAACAATAAGGAATACGCCTAAATTGATAATTGGCAGCAGGCAAACCGGAATTGAGTCTGCATCTCCGGTAATGAATGATGGAATTATGCTGGCAGCGAACAATAAGACCCAGAGCGAGATAAACGATATCAACACGGCATTTTTCTTGATGTAATTGTCCCGCTCATCGAAATCCACCTCAGCCCTGCTTTGTTTGATGCGAAGCAAAACCACCGAGACGGCCATAAAAAACAAAATTACTAACGACCAAATCCTTACTAACTTTATTGACGTTGCCCCGGCCGCAAACATCTGCGTGAATATGATGAGACCAAAAGTAAGAAGCAAAATCGCGACCCCAAAAGTAAACCATGCTCCTTTTTGTGTTTTATTCATAGTTTTCTCCTTTATCCCTCCAGCCATACTCCTCAAGTGTTACTATTGATTGTACAAGTATCACTATGACCATACCTCCGAACACCATCGTCGGCAGATATTTGATGAAAATTGTCCCCTTCGGCCCCAGGACAAAAAAAGGAATCATAGCCGCAAGGACAAAAAGAAACCAAAAAATCGAGTACGCTCCCAGTGACGCTTTTTTATGAATCAAAAGGTCTCGCTCATCGAAACTTACTTTGCCAGGTTCCTTCTTGTACAAGAATGGTGAGAGCCCCGTAAGACCGCAGATAGCTATAAAAGCAAACCCACCAAACGCACGTCGCATCGGCAGACCAACGACAAAGTAAAGCACACCGACCGCTATTACGCTGAGGATTAGAGCCATCATTACCACAATTAAATTGAATCGTGCGATTTTTTGTGTCCTGTTCATAGTATTTCCTCTCGATATTTGAAATATAGTTCCGTACTGATATGTTTGCTTACTCACTTGGGAGACTTCGTCGCATCCTTACAATTTTCAGCCTTTTATGAGCCATTTTGAATCAATTAACAGCAAAGTTTATGCTTTTCACCTCTTATATTCCTGGGCTTCTCTATGTTTGCAAATGTAAAGTATGCTTTACATTTTGTCAAGTATGTTTTACATTTTTTCGCGATTTTTTCTCAAACCGGTTGCTTAGAAGCTGGTTCCTTATGTAAGTACAGTGTCAATAACGTGTTAGCTAAATTGCGAAAAGCGGTTTTATGTGGAAATTTCGTAAAAAGACCTTGTTTTTACTCGTGTTTTTTAGGTAACCAAGAAATCAATCAGTTTGAGTTCCTATAAGTGATAGGCGAAAAATCTCCTGCTCAAATTTCTGGTCTATTTCCGATATATAGTTAATGGTATTCACTGATTTCAAGACAAAGCAATGCCCCTTTTGTGCCGAGACCATTCAGGCCAAAGCTATCAAGTGCCGATTCTGCGGGGAATTTCTCAACAGTGACAAAGCCTGGGCCCTAAAGGCGGACCCAGAGTCGGATTCGCAGTCGTCCGAGGACGAAGAAATAAACGATAACGTCCTGTTTGCAGCCAGGCCTTCTCTGTTAGGGATGGCGCCGGCGATGGTCAAGGGCTTGTTCTTTATTGTTCTGGCGGGCCTTTTGGTAAGGCTGTCCCTCGAGAACTTCATTAATGACCTGTTAGGCTTGGAACTTACCGAAAGCCAAAGCTTGACAGTTGGCGGGTACAGGCTTATCGCCGGCCTTGGGCTTGGCTTAATTGTTGTGCTTATTCTTGTGATGAAAATGGTCAGGCTCAAAATGACCCGTTACGAAGTTTCGCCTGATAGAATTGAATGGAGCAGGGGCATCCTCGACAGACGGGTTGACAATCTGGATATGTTCAGGGTGATTGACCTGAAGATGCACAGGAGCGTATTCGATGTTATCTTCGGAATCGGTACTGTGGGGCTGATAACGACCGACAAGTCAGACCCGGAGTTTGTCTTTGAAAAGATACGCAGGCCCCGCGAGCTCTACGACATTATCAAGAAGGCCAGCCTTGAGGCCGACCGACAAACCGGCGTCGTACATCTGGAATAAATTTAAGAATTCCCATCCTCATCCGGGACGTACTCAATCAAATCACCCGGCGTGCAGCTCAATGCTTTGCATAAGCTGTTCAAAGTGGAAAAGCGAATTGCGCGCGCCTTGTTGGTTTTAAGGATGGAAAGGTTGTTTACCGCCAGACCTGTTGCCCGGGCTAAATCCTTTAGCTTCATCCGCTTGTCCAAAAGCACATAATCCAGTCGAATGTTAATCATTTGTAAATCTCCTTTTAGACCAGCGTTTTTGACTCTTCGATGATAGGCACAATACGATGTAGAACTCGTGCAATGCCGATAAAAATCAATCCCTTCGCGAAAGCAGGCAGTACCGCTGATAAAAAATACAAAAGCAGGGAAACTGCGCTGGCATTTTTAATTAGTGTCATTTGAAAATAATATTGCAAAACAGGGCTGATGATCAAAGCTACAGCATATAAATAGAGAACCTTATTTCCATGACGAAGTAACCAGCCGGGTTGGTAGTCATTCTCGTATAGATATCTGACAAACTGTGAAAGGCCCAGGAGTACAATGCCGAGAAGGACAAAACTCATGGTCACTTGTTTGCACAGATGAAACCACATATACGATGCGTAATTTGGGAAGCCTGAAAATAGCTTTACAAAGACCACGACCACTGCGACAATTAGAAGCGACCATCCGATAGTTCGGGCTGCGACACAATAGAAATGCAGCAAACGCCTGTTTTTTTCAATGAATTCGTTCATGCTTTTCTCCTCATATAGTTAAGTTGACAACTTTAGTTACTGATCCCGTTGGATCACCTTTACTTTTACTTAGCCCAGAAAGGCTTAATAGATGGATATTGATCAACTTTTACTTCTGGCTGATAAGCCGGACTGGATTTACTTTTTTGGAAGATTCTCAGGAATGAAAAAAGCCGCCCTTGAAAAATTTGTCCCAAAATGTGATATTTTCTTTTTTTTCTTTAAAGTCCATCAAGTGGGCGGGACGATGGGGCGGCTATATGAAAATATCACAGAGGCAATACATTATAAAAAAATATCATATGCCGCAACCCCAAAAAATAAGAAAAATCGAACGCTCATTTGCTTGGATTGATCATCGTCTTATGCGAAACGGTTTCATGGAAACAATGACACACCAGGATATAGCCTTGTATCTGTTTTTGATACTCGTTGCTGATAAGAATGGCGTCAGTTTCTATCGCAAGGAAAAGATATGCGAAGCTATTTCGCTGGATTATAACCAATTTGAAATTGCCAAAGACCGTCTTGTTAATATGAAGTTGGTTGCATTTGAAAATTATTCGGTCCTTTCACCTAATGGATACTATCAGGTACTGCCAATCGAGAGTAAGGCACCGGATTACTCAAGGCAAATAACCCAAAAACTAACAAATAAATTGTTCAGGGAGTAAGCGGCGTTAATCT
>CAYQKF010000174.1:0-9274 GCA_964417935.1 uncultured Pirellulales bacterium | reverse complement strand
CCCTGGCACTATCAAAAGTACCGATTTCAATGCTTAACTGCGAAAGTTGGGCTAGATTGTCGGGTATAGTTTTCTCAGTTTCATTCGGGCATCGGCTGTAGTGAATTGCCAGGCAGAAGAAAGGAGGGCTGTAAGTCATTATTATATAATGTCTTATAGAAAGCCAACGGTCGGATTCGAACCGACAACCACTGGTTTACAAAACCAGAGCTCTACCATTGAGCTACGTTGGCACCTGTACTCGCGTAACCGCACCTGTGCCTGCGTTACCCCCATTCTTGCTTTCGCAAGAAAGTACGGGGGTGCGGGCAGGTGCGAGCATAGGTATCATTAAAATTTACACATAAATTTATTTCTTATCTTATTTCACTTTACATCTGCCAGGCCAATATTGCAAGAAAATTAAGAGTGAGTAAGGGCAGTTCGCGAACTGCTCCTATCGTTGTTTCCATCCTCCTTTGAACAGAGTGGCCAACCGAGCAACCTGTTTGGCGTAAGACGGGTCATTCGCTAAATTGTTTTGTTCCCACGGGTCAGCTTCCAGGTCGTAGAGTTCCACCTCCTTTGAGTTCGTTTTTTTGTATTGCCATTCTGCATACCGCCATTTTTTTGTGCGCACTGAACGCCCAACATATCCTGCGATAGGGCAAACTGTGAACGCCGCTTTCTTCCAGGGCTGTTTGTGCCGCGAGAGCAATGGGACAAAACTCGTACCCTCCAGGTTATTCGGCTGGGGTATCTTCAGCAGTTCGCATAGCGTCGGCAATAAATCCACTAATTCCACAATCTCATCGCAGGCAACTCCTTTTGTTTTCGAGCCGGGGACACGCACCAGCAGCGGAACACGAGTGGACTGCTCGAAGAGTGTGTATTTGCTCCACAAACCGTGTTCCCCTAATTGGAATCCGTGGTCGCTGAAAATAATGACGATTGTTTTGTCCTTTAATCCCTGGCGTTCTAAGGTTTCCAATATCAGGCCGACCTGGGCGTCAATAAATGATGCGCAGCCGTAATATGCCATAACCGCTTTTCTTGCTGCCTCTGGTGTAACAGGGTGCTGATAGTGGCTGTTGAAGATATCATAGTTGCGGCCGAGGCGTTTGGCAACTGTGGGGATGTTTCTGTCTTTCTCAGGTGGCGCTTCAGGGTCCGGGATACTCTCAAAATCGTAAAGGTCCAAGTATTTTTTCGGACAGCGCAAGGGCGTATGCGGCCTGGAGAATCCGACCGAAAGGAAAAACTGTTTTTTCTCTCGCGCCATTTCCTTCAAGATATGCCCAGCCATTCGTGCTTTCCTGCCGTCGGATTCCTGCTCTTCTAATAGACCGGAGTCACCAACAACATTAGCCTGAGGCTGTTGGAACATAGCCCGTGCTCTGTTCCATTCTTTTGAGTCCTTTTTCGCCCTGCGCCAGATCTGGTCCCGCTTGGCCTTTAATTCGACCAATCGGTTTTCTTCTGCAGGGTCAGACGAGTACTTAAAGCGCGGCCTTGGCAGCGAATCCAGTTTGTCCTGCAAATGCTTAGGATAGCCTTCGGAGAGGCCCTTATAGCCTTTCGGCCGCTCACAAAACTCCAGCCGGTCGAAAGTGCCAAGTTGTTTTTCCGCCGTCCAGGTGTGGTGGAACAGCTTGCCGATATTGATACTGTAGATGCCGTTCTGTGTAAGTATCTCCGGCAGCGACAACGTCCCTTTGGGCAGAAGACGGTCCATGGGGTCTGAATTTGTATATACCCGCGTTGTGTCGGGCCGCAGCCCCGTTAAAAACGAACTACGGGACGGATTACACATCGGGGCCTGGCAGTAGCATCTCTCGAATCGCATCCCATCTGCTGCGAAGCCGTCCAGGTTCGGCGTTTTGACGATAGGGTTGCCGTAACAGCCGAGGGCAGCGGCCGTCATGTCCTCGATGTCGATAAAAAGAACATTCATTTTTGAAGTATCAGGTAAGCCAGGCAACCCAAAAGCTCCGAGACCTTTTGCTTTGAATGGAAAGAGCAAAGAAGTAGCAAGCCCGGCCGTAATACTTTTGATAAAGGTACGTCGTTCCATATCAATTGCTCCTGAGAAACCCGGATTATTCCTTATTCGTTGAGCTTGACCATGTTTTTCGCGACTTCGAGGACCTTTTTGCGGAGAGCCTTTGGAGCGAGCACCTGGACCTGGTTGCCGTAGCCGAGTATCCACCAGGTGATTTCCCTGATGCCGTCCACACGAAATTCTACGGTGGCTGAGCCGTCACTGTTGCGAACAACTTTTTGTGTGCTGTGCCATTGTACCTCGGCGACATTATTGGCTACTTTGGGCAGGAACCGCAGCTTGATATTGTAGATTTGCCCTTCCGGTATCATTGACCAGGCCCTGCCGAGGTAATCGTACACATCGAAATTTTCGCCGTCCACGAAGCATTTCTCCGTAGTTGTTAGCTCCCTGATGCGGTTAAGCTTGAAAGTGCGAACGCTTTTGTGCAGACTGGAACGGCCCAGCACATACCACGCCCGATTGTTATAGAGCAAGTGATAGGGACGCAGCTCAACGTCAATAATTGTCCCCTCGAAAAGCGAATGGTAACGGATGTTCACTTTGCGTTTCTTTACGATAGCTTGCTGTAACTGTGCGAAGGTTTTGTTAAGGCCGGCCGAATGCGTGACCGGTGCCTGGGCGCCGGCCCTGGTTGAGATATTTTGTAGTGCTGTATTGCAATATTGCCTGATTTTGGCGGGAAGATTGTTCTCGATTTTCAGAGCGGCCAAAAGGGCTGAGTTTTTAAACGGCAACTGTATCTGGTCTCTTGCCTTGTGCGCCAGCAGAAGCAGGCTCAGTGCCTCCTGCAGACTCAAATCTACCGGTGGAAGAAAAAACTCAGGCTCTATGGTATAGCCGCCGGTCCTGGCATCGTAGCGGTACGGCACGCCGATAGCCTGAAGCTCTTTCAAATCACGAAAGATTGTCCGCCGGCTCGTTCCGAACATTTTCGACAAATCACTAACGGCATAGCTTTTTCCCGCCTGCAATGTTGTCAAAATCTGCATGACTCTGCTGATTCTACTGCGTTTCATAGCTTATACCCCCGTAAAATTAAGATTTAATATTGACTATTGACTATTGCCTACTTACTATTCTATTATTGAAACGAGTATATTCCCCTTTACGGGGTGTTCTCATATACCATTCTTTTATAGTGTTGGAATATTATGTTCAAGAACTTTTTTGGTGCCGCTTCAGTTTGTTATTGAAGGGGCACCCCGAAGACAATATCAACTTTGATAGCATATAGATGATTCGAAGTTGATAAACCGAGGGGCGCTTCAAACGACATGCCAAATCGGTTTTTATTTGGCGTGGCGTTTGATCGACCCGGCAGCAGAGGCAAAGCTTTTTGTTTTCAGAACAAGCAATCTCCCTCCCTCAAAAGAGGGTGGGGAGGGAGATTGCGGTCGTGCGATTTAGATGGATGCTTAACAACAGAAGGTGGTTTCGGTAAGGCGTCAGCCTTTTATCTACCCTCTTTGGTTCCGGCTCGACCGGGTTAGGAAATTGAAAGTGGAAACACTCGTTGATTATTTCCGCCGCGTGGCCAATAATAATGATTGGTGGGAAGTTGGCATCGAGCTGATTCTCATCGGCCTGGTGGTTTACTGGATTGTGGACTTCCTCGAAGGCACTCGCGGAGAGAGATTATTCCGCGGCGTGATATTCATTCTCGTTGCCGGCGTTCTTATCTTGAACTTGGTTGTTGAACAGTTTGACTTCCCTCGGCTTCGATATCTTTACAAGGGCTTTTTGATTGGCGTTTTGATTATCGCCGTGGCCGCATTTCAGCCGGAGATTCGAAGAGTGCTTATACGTCTTGGCCAGCCGCGATTCTGGGCAGGCTCGTTACATCAGCTAACAAGGACCGTGGAAGAATTAATTACCGCTGTAACCGAGCTTTCCGCCGCTCGAGTCGGAGCCATTATTGTTATAGAACAGCGGGTGGCGTTGGGCGAATTTATAGAAACCGGAGTTCGCATCGATGCCAAGGTAACGGCAGACCTGCTCAGGACCATATTCCATCCCGGCACAGCCCTTCACGATATGGCCGTTATAATACGAGGCGACAGAGTAGTTGCCGCCAGTGTGCAGTTGCCTTTGGCTGAGGCCGGCAGTATCGATGGCGTTGAGCTCGGTTCCCGTCACCGTGCAGCTATAGGCATAACGACGGGTTCGGATGCCACCTGTTTGGTCGTAAGCGAGGAAACCGGAGTCGTTTCACTCGCTAAAGACGGCAAAATTACACGTAATATAGACGAATCTGCGTTGAGAAAGCATCTTGCAAACATGATTTCGTGAATTGTACAGCACCGGATACCTGCTGCCTCGTCTTGTGGCGAGAGTCGCAGAGGCAAGTGTGATACCAAATATGATGTTAGGAAAGATAAAATACGGCAAGATAGCAGTAGTGATATTTCTGACGGTACTGATATGGGTCTGGGCGGACCTGGCGCTGGACGAAAAATTAACCGTCCCCAAGGCCACAATAAATGTAGCTTTCAGCCCCAATCTTTTGGTCAGCTTCAACGGCAAACCAAAGGTTTCGATTGACGAAATTGTGCTCAAAGGTCCGGCCTCCAAAACAACCGAGGTAAATCGCAGACTGGATGATGGCTCACTGGTACCTGATTTCTCTTTGAACCCTGAGCGGGAAGGAATGACTACCGCCGGTCGACACACTCTAAAAGTTCTGGATTTTATCAAAAGGAGTGACAAGATAAAAGAATTCGGCGGCCTTACAGTTGAGGCCTGCAAGCCGGAGATAATTGACGTCAATATTGTTGAGCTTGTTGAAAGACCATTGGATATTGAATGTTTTAATGAAGATGGAGTTCCTTTGGAGGTTGAGAGCATTGACCCGCCGAAAGTTGATATATTTGTGCCCAGCGATAGCAGGTTGCCAGCGCAGGTCCGGTTGACACCCAGCAATATCATCCAGGCGAGGCTCTCTGTCGCCGTAGTAACTCCATACGTCGAATTGGCACCAGGCCGGACAAGGCGGGCTTCACGCACAGTGAATATCAAAATGTCGCCGGAAGCGGACTCGTTAAGCGAATACACTATAGAACAAGCCAATCTTGTAATCGCTATGAGTGTGAACCTCCTGGGCAAATACGATGTGGAATTCAATCACAACGAAGTGGTCAGCCCATTTCCTATATTAGCTACTCTGGAAGCCAAACAGGCTTATGAGAGTCAACAAGTCCAGATGACTTTGTATATTCTTGACGAAGACGCCAATAAGAAACCAGAGGAGGTAATACCGAGAAAGGTTTTTTGCAATTTCCCCGAAGAATTCGTCCGCAAAAACGAAATCAAGCTAAAAAATCCGCAGAAACCGGCAGAAGCAAAATTTAAGCTGATACGTCTAACTTCTGCCCCGACTTCATCGGGTCGGCCGGATTGAAAAAGGCTATCAAGGCTTCGATTGTCATCCACAACGCTAATGCAAAAATCCCACCGCCGATTATAACCAGAAGCCGGCTTTTGCTAAAAATAAGAATTGCGTGTTTTTTTGAGTTCAATCTTCCTGGGATTTGCCGTTAAGATTTTCCCTTGCCTTTGCAACGGTAACTAACGCTGTATAGGCAAGGAATATCGCGAGAACTATGAGTATCACGTCTATTGCTGCGAGCAGGACGTTAGGTTTCTCAGCGGTAACAAAGCAGTATGTATTGTACACCAGCGCGCCAATTGTGGTCAGCAGCATTATGATAGCCGGAACAGCCGTAAATAGAAAGCTGCGATTACGAGTGATTAAATATACACTCGCAACAATGAGAACAAGGCTTGCAATCAGTTGGTTTGCAGCACCGAATACAGGCCAGATTGCCTTCCAGTTACCCAGAGCCAGGGCACCTGCCAAAATGCCGACAAGTATTGTGGCCGTATATTTGTTTTTCATATAGGGTATTCTGAACGTTTCTCCGAACAGTTCGTTGCAGATATAACGGGCAATCCGCGTTGCTGTATCAAGGCTTGTCATAACAAAGGTCTTGAGCATAGTTATGCCTATCAGCGTCCCAAGGCCGCCGAAAATTACTTTTGTAAGCTGCCCATATCCGGTTCCGAATGCTTTAATCCAGTTTCCGCCTTTGTAAAGTTCTTGATATACCAGTCCCTCGCTGCCGGCAGGGGCGCTCTTCCAGTACAAGCCAGCCGTTACTGCTATAATAGCCATCACTGCAAGTGCGCACTCCATAATCATGCCGCCGTAGCCGATAACCTTGGCGTCTTTCATTCGGGGAACCTGTTTTGAAGTGGTACCGCTTGCAACCAGACTGTGGAATCCGGAGATAGCACCGCAGGCAATAGTAACAAGCAGCATAGGCCACATCCATCCCTTGTCGGTGGAAAAGGAGATAACACTTGGGGCTTTCATATCCGGGCGTGTTATAATAATGCCCAAAAATCCGAAGAACATACCCAGATACAGTACCGAACCAGCAAGATGGTCTCTTGGTTGAAGCAGCAGAGTTACAGGTGTTATAGATGCGATCATACCGTAGATAAGCAGTATCACAGTCCACAAGCTTGCTACATTTTCCTCATTTTCCAAAGGGAGCTTAATCGGAACATAATATCCTGCTACAATCAGCCCAACCAAAAGCAGCAATCCTATAATAGAACATAGCAATACGGACAATTGCATACGATATATCAGGATACCAACAATCAAAGCGACTACTACGAGTCCGAAAGTTGGAATTACAACCTCAGGGGTGGTTGCCAGGGTTTTTCCCGCCACCGCTGCGAAGACCGCAACAATGAGTATCAGAGATAAAAAGGCGAATCCACTGAAAAGAATCTTGCCCATTTTTCCCATCACAGACTCTGCAACAGTAGTAATAGACTTTCCCTTGTGTTTGAGTGACAGGACGAGAGCCGTAAAATCGTGTACGGCTCCAAAGAAAACTCCGCCAACTACAATCCAGATGATAGCGGGAAGCCATCCCCAATACAGGCACGCAATTACAGGTCCTATTATAGGTGCAGCCCCTGCAATAGAGGCAAAATGATGCCCAAACAGGATGGTCCAATGCTTAGCCGGAACGTAATCAACACCGTCATTCATCGCTACTGAAGGGGGAACTTCATTATCATCAAGTCCTACCCACTGTTTAACTTTGCGGCTATAAAAAATATATCCTAAAAGTAATAGAAAAAGCGCGATTCCTGCAACGAACAGAGAATTCATTTGGCGAACTCCTTTATTACGTTCATACCAGTCATTTTTTCCTGTGCGGTCGGGCCAACAACCTTATCGGCACTTCTTCTATCGGCAGCATAGAGCGTAACCGATTTATGATAAATCGGCGATAGTTTTCTTCAAATAGTTCAGGCCTGTTCACGAACATAAGTATCGTAATCGGATTGATATCTATTTGCGTAGCATAATAAATCTTTGGCCAACCCTTTTTTTTGCCTTTGGCAGTGCCGATTTTTTCTTGTTTTATAATTTCAAACGCCTTGTTTAGTTTGGCGGTGGGTATCCACATTGTGGTTTGCTTGAAGATTTCCGCCGTCAAATCCAGAACGCTCTGGACGTTTTTTGCTTCGGTTGCGGTAGTAAAGGCTATCGGTGCATATTTTAAGCCCGGCAGCAGTTTCGTCAAGTACTCCTGGTAGTCATCGGTGGCGGCCGAATCTTTGGCCAGGTCCCATTTGTTGATGATTATTATGCAGCTTTTGTGTTCTTCTGCGATGTATCTGGCTAATTTCTTATCGACCTGCGAGACCGGCACGGTAGCGTCAATCATAAACAGCACAACGTCGGCACGCCGAACCGAGCGTGTCGTGCGAACGTAGCTGTAGAACTCGATACTGTCGGCCATCTTGCTTTTCTTTCTTATCCCTGCGGTATCGATGACGATTATGGTCTTGCCGTCTTTTTCGAACCGCACATCGACAGCGTCTCTGGTAGTGCCCGGCGTCTCACTGACGATCACCCGCTCGGAGCCGACCATAGCGTTTACAAGAGTGCTTTTGCCGGCGTTTCGCTTGCCGACGATAGCTACTTTCATAGCCGCCTTTGCCGGCCTGCCTGGCCCCAGAGCCGCGAGTTTTTCAAAGATTCTATCGAGCAGGACCGCTTTATTGAGATTGTTCGTCGCTGAGACGCACAGAAATTCGCCGAAACCGAGTTTGGAAAATTCAGCGGCGGCAGGGAACATCCTGGCCGTGTCGGCCTTGTTGGCAACACCAATAACATCAAGGTTATTTTTGCGCAGAAGCCGGGCTATTTTTCCATCCAACGGCACCAGACCGTCGCGAATATCGACCATAAACACGACAAGCTGCGCCGATTCTATCGCCTGGAGTATTTGCTGTTCGATATGTTCGCTCAACTGGTCGCTATCGACTACCCCGTATCCGCCGGTATCGATAAGTTCAAAGTAGTGGTCGTCTCTTCCGATGAAGGTGCTGACGCGGTCTCTCGTAACGCCGGCGGTCGGCTCGACGATACTTATCATCTGACCTGCTAACGCATTCAATAGACTACTCTTGCCGACATTCGGCCGACCAATTATTGCAACTACCGGCAGCGCCATAAGTTCTATCCAAACATAGAAGACTGTAACCACATAGATAACTCATTATAACAGACCTGCAAAACGATTTGAACTATCGAAACAAAAGTTTAAGCTGGTGAGATTCTCAGGTTACTTTGGGTCTTACGGACGGATTTCATCTGAAAAAGTGTAAATTGTTGATGGCAGATTATAGAATTATTATGGTTTATCCCAGTCTCTAACTCTGTCCCTTAATTGGGAAATGACGTCATTCCTGTCTTCACCCTCATAAACTACATAGAGCCGAAAAGATTGGAAAAAGAGGCCGGCGCATTTAGAAATCAAACTGTAAGGTATGTCAACGAGTGATTTTGGCTCATCCTCACCGGTCACAAAAACTTTAATAAGCTCTTCTTCTTCCTTCCAATTTGTTTTCATGGCCTCCTCCGCAGCAACCAGAGATCCACGTTTTTCCAGTTGTAGTGGTGGAGTTTCACAAAGGATAAACTGCTCCAAAGGAATATCAAAATCTTTGGCCAGACTGTACAGATTGTGCTTGCAATTTAGCTTAAATATGGTTCCTGCATGATGCCCATTACGTTCCTGACTGGATCTAAGGATATTGACTTCTTTCAAACGTTGCGGTGGTCGGCGTCTCTGCATTGATCTCGCTAGCCCAACTTTCGCAGTTAAGCATTGAAATCGGTACTTTTGATAGTGCCAGGGC
>CAYQKF010000173.1:0-9277 GCA_964417935.1 uncultured Pirellulales bacterium | reverse complement strand
CCGACCAGAAAGACAGCGACTCACTGCCGGATTACGATTTACTTGATAAAATTCTAAAAGGCTACGTTGAAGAAGATAAATCCGCACAGCAGCTTGTTGAATCGGGCCTGCCACAGGATGTTGTCCTGCGTGTAATTCGTATGGTTGACCGTAACGAATACAAAAGAAGGCAATCTCCCCCGGGGATAAGAATTACACCGAAGGCCTTCGGCAAAGACAGAAGACTGCCGATTACAAACCGTTACGGTTCTTGCAAACAATAGGCGTATTTCCTCTGCGATTGTGTATGCGAAATCATCTGCCGGCGAGGGCATCTACAACATATCCTGCGAATTGAATTGAGGCTGCCGGCCCGCTGCTGGTTATTATCAATCTGTCCTGCTCGACCGGGATGCCGGTGTATATAGCACCGGCGAGTATGAGTCTGTTACGTTCGGACAAAAAACTGGTAGCTCTGACACCGGTGAGCACGCCGGCGTTGGCCAGGATAGTAGGTGCTGTGTCGATTGCCGCAAGAATCTTTCTCTGACGCACCGCCTCACGGGCGAGATTCAACGCAGCAGGATTGGCAACATATTCAACGGCTCCCAAGCCGCCTATAAAGATTATCGCATCGTAATCTTCGACCCTCAATTGGCCCACTAAAATATTTGCCTCAGTCATTCTTCCGAGCATACCTCGTAGAATTCCTATTCTTGTGCTTGCAATAACTGTTTGGATTGCTGCTGCATCGAGCGCCCGTTTTGTTTCGAAAAGCTCCTCCTCGCGGAAATTTTGACTGGCAACAATTAGTGCTGCTCTTTTTGCTCCTGTACCCTCCTGGTCTTTCAATGCTTCTGCTGCGGCTTGCTCTATTGGGTAGCCGACACAAATTATATAAAGCGGCTCCAGCCCCCTTGTTAATCTGCAGGTTCTGCTGACGTCCTTTGAATTGAAGCCGCCGATTGTTACAGAACCCAAATCCAAGCAGACGGCTTGCAGTTGGATATTCTGGGCGATGTGTCCGGCTTCGAGGAGCATATATGTTCTGGCCTTCTCACGAAACTGGCTTGTAAGTTTTCTGACAGAGCCTGCAACAATAATATTACAGCCGGCCATGGCTACCGATTCCTGCATCGAAGCCGCTGCCGCTAAGCCGTTGCGGACATCCTGGTCTGAAGTTTGTTCCAGGCTGTGTTTGGCGGGTCGATACACAAACAGTCCCTCTTGTGTAGCAAAATATAAGTCTATTGGATAAATCTCCCCTGCCGATGGTGCCGTTCGCAAACCTCTTTGCTGGTCTGTTATGCCCTGACCGGCCCAGGCCAATTGGCCAATCTGCTCAGACTCGAGCGGTTTGTTCGCAAATAAGCGTACACTTCGCCGTTTGGCCAGGGCCTCCTCTAAACTTACCGTTCCTGTCAAATTCGGCTTTGTAAGTCGAACTATCTTTTGTGGTGTTCGAGTCCTGCGCTGACCGAGACAAAGTGCTGCGAAACAAACTAAGACTATTCCAAGAATTGTTAAACGCTTCATTTTCTTAGTCCTCCAAAACAAGTTTTTGAAGTGGCGGCTCATAATATACTTATATTATACACATTCAATCCCGAATTTCCCAGATTAAACTTTATTTTTGGCTGGTTAATGGGGGCCCTATTTTGTTCCGCATCCGGCAGGTGTGGGCCTACGTCCAATAAGTATGGGTTCGCCACACTGAGAAACCGACTTTGACTTTTTACCGTCCGTCAGTTAGGATTATTGGTATCCATGCTGCCATCAGAAAGTGTTAGACATTAAGAGATTGCTTCGTCGCGGAGTTTACCTTGAGCGTAGCCGAAGGGCTCCTCGCAATGACATAGGGCTGCATTCGTCGTCATTGCGAGCGAGGCGCAGCCGAAAAAGCCTTTAGCCCTGAGCGAAGTCGAAGGGGTGGCAATCTCGTAGTCGTACTATTTCTGAAATGGAGTACTAGGCACTCTCTTGGGTTGTTTCAATGGCTGTATCGCGGCGACAAAAGGTAACTATAATCTTGTTGGTTTTTTATTGGCTCAGCTTTTTTATTCTTGCGCATATACCTGTCCCCGGCCTTGTCAGCAAAGCCGGCGTTTCCGATAAAGGCCTACACTTCCTTGCTTATTTGATTTTAGTATTTTTGTTTTGGTTCGCGGTAAGCCCGGACAAAAAGGTAATTTGGCGTAAATCTGTCGTATGGTGGGTGTTTATCGTGATAACCGGATATGGGGCAGTTGATGAAATGCTTCAGGGCTGTATGGGGCGTAATTGCGATGTTATGGATGTTGTTGCTAATATAGCAGGTACGTTTACAGGCTTGATTCTGTTTTCAGTTTTCACCTTTTGGCCTGCCGCCCTTTTAGTTACCGGGGCGGTTATCTTTGGCATAACGAATATTGCGCGAGCGAATCTGGCGGAGCTGATACCGGTTACGAACGCAATGTTTCATCTATTTGCTTACCCGATTTTTAGTACGTTGTGGGTTTGTTATATACACCTATTCCTCTCCCTAAAACCCCCTAAACTGAAATGGCTGATAACAGCGTTGGCTGTACCTTCAGTGTTGCTGTTGACGGTAAAACTGTTCTCCGTGATTCTTGGCAAAGGTTTCGGACTGCGGGAAGTAATCCTGTCTGTTGTAGGAATTGCAGCCGTCATTATCATAATCTATCTGATAGCGTTATTTCACAAAACCCGAGACCCAAGACCCAAGACCCAAGACACAAGACATAAGACCCAAGACTCAGGACACAAGACAAACAACTTTGGTCTATAGTCTTGAGTCTGAAGTCTGTGGTCTTTATTGTTTTTTGAAGGGTCTGTACAGCGGGTCGCCTATCAGAACCAATTGCCAGGAATTAAACGGCTTTGTATGGTAGTATGCCTCAACGAGACAGCCGCCTTTGAACAGCTCTGCGAAGAATAGTTTCGGATGAGGGAAAGTGTGAAGATACGGTTCGTCCACCGCACCCAGCGTAGCGGTGATGCCATCGGCCAGCATCGCAGCGCACCAGGTACTGCTGTTCGGGTCCCGCAGTTTTTTGGCCTCGATGCTGGCAATATGAAATCCAACGGCACCATCGACAAAATCAAAGGCATCCACATATTTGGCCAGGCTGTACCAGCCGCAATAAACAGCCGTCTGTGGACAACTCCCGGGCATAAAAAGCTGTCCTGTTTGTTCGGCTTTGACTGGCATCTTCGTACTCGAACGTATAAACGCCGCCAAATCCCGCAAAGATTGGTCAAAATGACCGTACAAATCCTTTTTTACAATACCTCGTGAATCGATGTAGGCGATACCTTTTAATCCTGTCTTTTCCGCTGTTAGTGCTTTGTCTATAAGGCCCTTGATTATTTTATAGTTTGGCCCATCCAGCCGACTAACCATAAGTGTTCTGAAACCCAAACCCAGAACGTCATTCCTTAGCATATTAGGCTGCCATCGATACAAATCATAGGGTTGGAACAACACCATCGATAATTCACTGTCCACCGACGCATTTGTCTCTTTGCCACCGATGCGGTCAATCTCAAGCTGCATCTGAGAGATTTTTTGATTGATTTGTTTTTTTTGAATCGACACCTGCTTGCGGTCGAGTGCAAGGTCCTGTTCCAGTTGCTCAAGCTTTTGTTTCTGTTGCCTGAGAAGCCCCTTCAATTCGTTTAGTTTGCCTCCCATCCCCGGCAGCATCCCCCTCGGCCCTACTTTGATAGGTATGCCATAGGTCGTTACCAAACATCTGATTTCGCCGGGGAACCTTCGCTGCAGCTCCCTTCTGATTGGTAAGGCGAGGGAGCGTTCGTAATCGTCCCTGCTGATTCCCTCGCGCGGATTGTACCCCAAAGCCAGATAGAGGATGTTGTTGTTCGGTGTCTTTCGTTTTTCGCAGTAGTACTCCGCAATCCGCTCCGATGCAGAAATTTGCCTGTTGGCTATCACGAGAATCTCGTCCGGCTCCAGCGCAAATACGCCGCCGCGCCACAGCAAGACAAACAAGACAGCTATTCGAATCCTAATCACCATACGCGTCCTGGTTTAATAAACAATCAGCCCCCGGTTCATCAAGGGCTGTTCTTACAGTTCCGGATCAATCCCGGTCTCACGGGCCAAGGGTAGAAAAAATGCGACTTAGCGCTTATCCGAATAATCCTTCATCCTTTGTCATTCTGAGGCGAAGCCGAAGAATCTGGCCAACGAAGAGGAGATTCTTTACTTCGCTGCGCGGAGCCTGTCCTCGAGCGAAGCGAAGGGTTCAGAATGACAGGCGAGAGCGAATAGTTATTCGGATAGGCTCTTAGTTTATACATCCTTTATGGTAGAGTTATCGGATAATCGTCCACCATTTCATCGTAATCATCGAGCCAGCAGGCATCGGGATTACTCTTGAAAACCATAAAGCGTCCACTGTTGGCATCGTCGGCCGCCCGGTGATATCTGAAATAGACAAACTCTTTCGTTTTGCCGAGGATTTCAATCTTGCCGGTCGCGTGCGACATTGCATACCGAACCCGTTTCCCAAGGCCGGACACCATTGATTTTGCCTGCTCTACAATCTCGTAACCTTCCTCGATAGGCACCGTATAAGCCTTGTTCCCAATGGCCGGGCGACACTGAAAAATATAATAAGGTGTCGCGCCGATGTAGGACAGCTTATTCAGCAGCTCTCCCATAACCGTCGGGTCATCATTCAGGCCGCGCACCAGTGGCGTCTGATTCGCAATCATTGCACCGGCTTTCTGCAGGAGGTGAACGCTCTGAACCGCCACATCCGTCAACTCCTTCGAATGTACGAAGTGTGTCATCACGTATATCTTTTTGCGCTCGGTGCTGAAAGTTTCTATCATCTCCAATAAAGACTGGTCATTTATAATCCTATACGGATTGAACGCAGGTATCTTTGTCCCGATACGGATTATTTCAACGTGCTCTATTTGGCGCAGTTGTCGGATAATATCCTCAAGTTTTAATGTTCTCAGCACCAGCGGGTCGCCACCGGTCAGCAGCACATTGTTTATCTCGCGATGTTTTTTGACGTACTGGATTGCTGCCGGCACATCACGCAAATAGGCCTCTTGTGGTTCTATAAACACTCGCTTACGGAAGCAGTACCGGCATATACCGTCGCAAACATTGCTTACGAGAAACAGGGCCGTCGAATTATACTTGTGCTCAACGCCGGGCATAACCGTGTAGCTATGTTCGTCGGAAGGGTCGAGTTTGCCCCATTCTTCAAGCTCCTGCAAATGCGGAATAATAATGTTTCGTATCGGGTCGTTCGGGGCATCCCAGTCGATCAGCGACAGGTAGTAGTCATTACCCCGAAAAGGAAACCTGTCGGTAACCTTCTTCAGCTCGGCTCTTTCCTGCTCGCTTAATTGCTCAATCTGTTCCAGTCTTGTCAGGTATCTGGTTTTGGCAGCAGTTTTTGTATCCATTAGCTTTACTCCAATTTATTAACTGTTAATTGGTTACTATTTAACTCAAACTGACCGATTTGGGTTGAGTATTAATTATAAACTTTTTATTGATAATAACATAAGTCAATTTGTCATTCTGAACGAAGTGAAGAATCTCTTCCTGCACAAGTCCCGATTTATCGAGATTATCCTCATTCATAGGCCAGATGCTTCGCTTTGCTCAGCATGACAGTAAAATTCGGTCAGTTTGAGTATTTAATCCATCTACCATTTAACGATCTTGGCCTCGGGTATATTCGGTTTGTGAGTACCTTTTTTCGTAGATATTCTTTCGCCTGAACACATGGGTGATAGTCGTCAGCATTATCCTTATATCGGTTAATAAGCCGGCGGTTTCCACATATTTAACGTCGAGTTCAAGTTTTTCTTCACGTGTGAGCTCGGCTCTGCCCTGGATTTGTGCCAAACCCGTCAGGCCGGGCTTGACAAGCAGCCGTTTTTTTTGCCGCTCGCTCCACTCGGGTATCTGGGAAAGATACAACGGCCGGGGCCCGACAATACTCATATCCCCTTTTAATATGTTAAATAACTGCGGCAGTTCGTCGAGTGAAGACTCCCGGAGAAACTTCCCGACTTTTGTCAGCCGCCGGTCTTTGCCGGATTTCGGACTCGGCCCAAAAGGGTCAACATCGAGTGTCATTGTGCGGAACTTATAAAAGACAAACGGCTTGCCGTTTTTCCCTGCCCTTTCCTGCTTGAATATTGCAGGCCCTTTACTGCTAAGCCTTATGGTTAATCCAATCGCAACCAAAATCGGAAAGAGCATAATCATTGCGGCTAAAGCGATGAAAATATCAAGTCCACGTTTAAAATTACCGTAATAACTCATACTTATCCCGCGCTTATTGAAAACTGTATCATTGAGGAAGATTCAGCGGTATTTAAAAGTATTAAAAAGGCTCATAAGACCTCACTGCGAGTAGTGTACCCGAATGGAACATTGATGTCAACATCCTCGACGATATCATTCCGGAAGCTTGGGCATTTTATATCATAGCTCGCGGATACCTCGACTTCGCTCGTCTTTACATATTCCATCAATACCTGGCGTTCTTTGTAACTCGGGCAAAAGGAAACTTTCAATTTTGTCGATTGTACTCTGCATCCAATAGACTACTTTCACAATTTATGTTAGAATTTCGGTAGCAAATTCTATTTTTGATTACGGATAGGTGAAGATAATATGGCAAACAACGCTATAATTTGGCCTTTAGATTTTTGGGCGGGGGTGTAATGGGTGCTGGTGTACTTAAAGTTGCTGCCTGCCAGTTTGCTGTGGGGGTTTCGGTAAAGCGAAACTCCCGGACAATCTGTGGGTTTTTGCGCAAAGCTAAGAAGGTCGGTGTTGATATTGTTCATTTTTCCGAGTGTGCCCTTAGTGGCTATGTAGGTACGGACTTTCCGAACTTCGAGGGCTACGATTGGGACCTGCTCAGGCAAGAGACGGAAAAGATTATGGCCCTTACGGCCGAGCTGCGCCTATGGGTCGTTCTGGGCAGTACCCACCGATTGACTGAGCCGAACAAACCGCACAACAGCTTGTACCTTGTCAATCCAAAGGGCAAGATTGTTGACCGCTACGACAAAAGATTCTGTACACCGGGCGATTTGCGGCGGCTGACGCCGGGCAACAGATTTGTGAACTTCACTATCAATGGCGTAAAATGCTCGCTGCTGATATGTTTTGATTTGCGGTTTCCGGAGATTTATCGCCAATTGTATAAGCAAAAAGTCAACTGCATTTTCCAGTCGTTTTACAACGCCCGCCAAAAAGGGCCAAGCGTACATACGCACATTATGCGACAGACGATGCAGTGCCGGGCAGCGACGAACCATTTTTGGGTGAGTATGTCAAATTCGAGCGGCTATTATTGCCCATATCCATCGTGTTTTATTCAGCCGGACGGCAAAATTGTTCGCCAGCTAAAGACCAATCGGCTCGGCATAATGGTCAATAGGGTCGATTTGAGAAAGAAATTTTATGACCCGATGGTCGGCCTCAGGGATATGGTCCTCGCCGGTGCACTTAGCAACGGGTCGAGCACTATTAAAGACCCGCGCTCAAGAAACACAACAATTCTTTAGACTGTAGTCACATTCCAGCACAAAAATTGAGTACGCCACAACGACTTTCCCCAGCTCCTTGAGGATTTGTTAGAGCTAATTGTATTTTTCCTGGAGATTCACAATCCGTCCAAAGTCAGTTTCAAAATAGCCTTAAACTCATTTTCCAATCATATTCGACATACTTATTCCATCCCTGACAACACCTTGCCATCCTTGCCGCACTTTAACTTTTTTTATCTAACTGTGTCTGTTTCGTTTGTGTTTTTCTGTGCTCTTTTTCTTCTTTCTTTGCTTTTAAGCCTGTTTAAGCCTGTTAATATTAGCTCGCGCGGCTTTTTCGCTAAGTCGCTCTTCCGCACATCCGATTCTTTTTGTTTTTGCCTATCCTGGGAAAACCGGAAAGAGCTGACCTGCTTTTCCAAGTCTTGGCTTGGATTTAAACTTAAGATAAAGGAGTCCCATTCTTTGCCTTTTCCTTCATCAAGATTTTCTCTCCACATACAGTACTCCGCCAAAGTTTCACTGCTGAGTACTATACCTCCAAAATGCTCTTCTTGGTATTTCCTATTAGGATCACTCGATGAGGCAAAAAAGAAGGTGGGTAACTCTTCGTTTCCAGCGATGCTGCAGCGCCAAACAACCTGACTTGCTTCTTTGTCCCACTTACCGTTGGTTTCAAAGGGTTCATTTTCACAAGCCAGCTTGACCTCAATTTTGCTATCTGACCACGAGAATATATCAAATTCGAAATCGATATCGTGCATAATAAAATCATCCATATCTATCTCCGGTGGTTCGGCATTAGGATCATTCTCCTGACGCTTTTTATCTTCCCACGCTCTCTTGAAAAAATCCGTCGTGCGAATATACCACTTTATTGAATCTTCCGCATGCTTGCTATCTGACAAAAATACTAAGCGCTCAGCTTCCATTCCGGGCAATGAATAACCCATTTTATCCGTCACCAACTGGCGAAATAGCCGAAGGCCTTGTTTCTGACCATCCTCAAAGCTTTCAGTCAAAAGGTGCATTTCCTTTGGGCTAAGATAGCCTCGTTCAATCACGTAATGCTGCATACGCATTACAATCTCCTCTGAGGCACTGCTCTTATATTCTGGCAAGGCAATTGATAACCAAAAGTAAATCATTAGGTTCTTCAAGTCGGGCCTGAGGTTCTCATTGCAAAAAGCCTTAAGGTTAACAAAATTAGGGTCATCGCCAAGCTCGTATTCCAGCCATCCGATTAAGAAGTCGGCTATACGATCTGCGAGCAGTTGTGCCTGCTCCAGAGTATGATTCAAATTGTCATTGCCCCTAAAACGCTCCGAGTAGATATTCACCTGTCCCATATTTGTACTGAAAGTAGTATAAAATCCTGCTCCACCGACATCGTTTGGGAGATTTTCATTGAACCTGCCCCAAAATGTGTTGGGGTCGACCTGCTTTTCATATAACTTGGTGATACTTTCCCTTTTATCTTGAGATAAATAGCTTGGACAAATAAGTTTTCGTTCAATTCCTTCCTCGCAAGGTTTCATTTCAATGCTGTACTTGTACTCTTCACATCCGGCTATCAAAATGAATAGTATGATAAATTTGAGGTAAGAGTGTTTAGCCATAATTTATCTCCCAATTTGAGTGTGTTCTTTCACACCAAATCCCACAGCCGATGGAGGGAGTCGGACCCTCAACCTCAGCTTTACGAAAGCTGTGCTCTACCATTGAGCTACATCGGCAA